>CAZNNK010000523.1:0-5249 GCA_964574085.1 uncultured Coleofasciculus sp. | reverse complement strand
CATCTTCCCCATCTCCCTCATCTCCCTCATCTCTCTCATTACTCATTTATCATGAACTCCAATCACACTCCCACCCCTCTGCGAACCTCTGCGCCAACCTCTGCGAACCTCTGCGTTTCCCAAAAAAATCCCCCCTCTGACTGGTCTTATGCTACAAAAGAACTGCTGGATACCTTACCCCAAGTTTGGACACGGGGACTGTTATATTTCTTAATTTTGTTTGCCGCGATCGCACTTCCTTGGGCAATGTTAACTGAAGTCGAGGAAACCGGAAGTGCTAGAGGGCGATTAGAACCCCAAGAACCCACCGTCAAACTGGAATCCTCTGTCGGTGGTACAATTATAAACCTCCCCGTTGCAGAAGGAAACCGCGTCAAAACTGGACAAACCTTACTCACCCTCGAATCCGACATCGTGCGTTCCGAAATTGGGCAACTTCGCAGTCAATTAGACGGTCAAAAAAATCGCCTAAATCAGTTAGCCGTCCTCAAAAATCAGTTAGACATTGCCCTCCATACCCAGCAGCGGCAAAACCAATCCCAAGAACTAGAAAAACAGTCTCAAATTGAACAAGCCAGACAAAACCTGAACGCCCTAGCGAATACCTACACCCTAGAAAAAGCGGAAAAACTGGCACAAGTCAACCAGGCAAAACAAGCCATTACCTCCAGTCAAGCCGCCTACAATCAAGCCCACGTTAACTTAATCGAGGCAAAAGATAAAGTGCAACGATACCGTAACGCCTTTGATGCTGGTGCTATTTCTACTGACCGCTTTACCGAATCACAAAACCTGGTCAAAGTCAACACCGAACGCTTAGTTCAAGCCGAATCCGACATCTCCCAAGCCCGGTTACGGCTCAAAGAACAACAAGGCAGTTATGACCGAATTCTCCATCAAACCCAAGCCGAAATTGAGCAGGCAAAACTACGTTTACAGGAGCAACAAAAAAGCTATGATACCCTAGTTCATTCCGGCAAACTAGCGGTTCTGAGAATACAGGAACAACTCAAGAACCTAGAAACTCAGATTAGCACACTCCAGGCGGAAATCAAGCAAAGCGAAAGCCAAATTGCCGCCAAAGACATTGAACTCCAGCAGCGAGTCTTCAAAGCGCCCGAAAGCGGTACTGTCTTTGGTTTACCCGATAAAGGAGTCGGGGCGGTGGTACAACCGGGAGAATTAATTGCCGAGATTGCGCCCCAGGGTTCCACCTTAATTCTCAAAGCCCAAATGCCCACGGCTGAAAGTGGCGCATTACAGGAAGGAATGAAAGTTAAGCTGAAATTTGATGCCTATCCGTTCCAAGATTATGGTGTGGTAGAGGGCAAACTAATTCACAAATCGCCTACCTCTAAAGTCACCGAAACCGCCCAGGGTCAAGTAACCAATTTTGAGCTAGAAATTGAGCTAAATCAGACCTGTATTCCCACTAAAAATCAATGTTTAGACTTGAAACCAGGGGATACAGCCACGGCTGAAGTCATCGTGCGGCGGCGTAAGATAATTGACTTTATTCTTGACCCATTTAAGAAATTACAAAAAGGAGGATTAGAACTTTGACGTTCGTTCTTAGTAGGCACTTTAGTGCCATAAAACCTAAGTTCGTAGTAGGCACTTTAGTGCCATAAGGTCTAACCCCCAGCCATTTTCATCCAGAAAACTCTAATTATTTAGGATAAAAATCATGTCACAAGCCATCACAATTACCAACCAAGACATCCTGCATCACCTCAAACTCGCTTGTCAGATTCCCACAATTATCGAAGGAATCATCACCCGCAAAGTGATTAACTCAGCCGCGACTGAAGCCAGTATCCAGGTTGAAATCGCCGAATTACAACAAGCAGCAGATCAAATGCGGTTCATGAATAAACTGCTCAATGCGGATGACACCTGGGCGTGGCTGCAAAAATTTGCCCTTTCTCTAGATGATTTTGAAGAGATGGTTTATATCAATGTCCTTTCCGGGAAATTAGCCCAGCATTTGTTTGGTGATAAAGTAGAACCCTGGTTTTATGAACATCAGTTAGACTATGCAGCGGCGGTAATGTATGAAGTGGTTTTGGATGATGAAGATTTAGCCCTAGAGTTGTTTTATGAACTTCAGGAAGCAGAAACCAGTTTTGCGGAGATTGCTCAGGAGTATATTCAGGAGGAAGAATTACGGCGCAAGGGAGGATATTTAGGATTGGTTAAACGCCAGCAGATGAAACCAGAGATTTCGGCGAAAGTGTTTGCGGCGACGCCAGGGGAGGTGTTGAAGCCAATTGTCACGTCTAAGGGGGTACATTTGATTAAAGTGGAGGAGATTATTCAGCCGGAGTTGGATGAAAAGCTGCGTTATCAGATTCTTTCAGAGTTGTTTGAAGGGTGGCTGAAGCGACAGGTTGAGGAGGTGGAGGTGGTGACGAATATGGGCGAATCTTAGGTGTTTTTATTTTGGGTGTAATGTAGGGGCACGACACTGTCGTGCCCTGATTTCGTAGGGAGAATGTCAGATGGTAGTCAGATGGTAGGTTGGGTTGAGGAACGAAACCCAACGCTATCGTTAGTTAACTTAACCGTTCACTTAAGAGCCGGGAAATAAATTTCCGGAACCCAAGCTAAAACCTGTTAAAACAGGTTCAAACCTTACCCGATAGATGATGAGGGTACAATGTCAATAGAGTTTTTTCAGCGTGATCGAGGTGAAAATCCCAAAGGAATCGTTGCTATTGATTTACGAAGGTGGGAACCATGATTAAGAATGAACACGAGTATCAGGTAACAAAAAAATGGGCAGAGAAATTTGCGCGATCAATCCTAACTGTGCGTCAAAATGAAGAAAAGAGACAGAATGACCCCGATGGATGGCAACTCCTCCAAGATTCATACCACAGTCAGCTAAAGACTCTTCAGGATGAACTTGCCGAATATGAAACCCTAATTTCCCATGATCCGAATCAGCCCGTCATTCTTAATCTTGATGACATCAACAAACTATCAACGCTTTTAATTAAAGCCAGGATTGCTTTTAAACTGACACAAAAGGAACTGGCATATTTGTGCGATCGCACGGAAGACCAAATCAAAGCTTATGAAGAGGAAAACTATAACAATGCTACCTTTCTGGATTTCCTAGCCGTCATTGATGCTTTAGGGATTCAGTTGCAATCAGGTAGGTTTTGCGCCGCATTAGACGAGTTTTATAAAGAGCGTTTGGCTGTCGCTCGACAGTCTGATAATTTCGGCGGTCAAATTCCTACCTCTTCATAATAATTGCATCTCATCTGATAACCATCTTTTCCTTTACCATTGTAGAGACGTAGCATGCTACGTCTCTACAAATTGGGGGGTGTTGATTGCCATTAATCTAACTTAAGAGCCGGAAATTTATTTTCCGGCTCTTATTTAAAACCTGTTAAAGCAGGTTCAACTCTTTATCCTCTAAGAGTGTACAAATTTTACCAGACACAAAAGGCAGTCCATAAAATTACGACGCCGCCTCCTAAGACATTTTCAACTTCATTCTCGTTTAGCTCATTCAGAAAGCTTTCGGCATCTTGGAACAAAGCTGTACCGGTGGGACGCAAGTCAGAGATTGCAATACTAGCCATTTTCAATTTCTCCTAATGTTGATTAAGTGGATAAGGAATTAAACTTTCTATTGCTTAACTCCATGACTATAATCACGCATTTAAACTTTAAAGTCAAGTCAAAAGCAATCTTTAAAAAGACTTTATTGTAAATATTTTTTCTGATTCCTTTTATTGACTATAAGTGTTTTTGCTAAAACTATACATATTGAATATCATATTTCAGGAAAATATTTTTAAAATTATGTCTATAATTGTTGCAAGTCAATCAGAGAAAGCAATTTCGTTTTTTCACCTTTGGGTGTCTAGCCACACAACCTTGTAGAGACGTAACACGCTACGTCTCTACAAGGGACAAGATAATTATTAGAACGGAGGCAAAGACTACACAAAAAAATAGCCCAAGAGTTAGCCTGGGCTGAAGTCGAACTATTACGGCTGAATTTGTTATCCCATTCAGGAGATGGAGAATATTAATGATATGAGTTCAACGGTATGTAGATGTCTTCTGAGTTGGCATTGAGATAGGCATGCTGCCAGTCAATCCCCAAGAGGGAAAAGTTTTCAATGATACCGTTCATCCGATCCTCTGGAGAGTCATCTCCATTTTGCCAAGCTTGTACTAAGCTATTAGCCACAATTTGACAGCGGTTCATGCCAAAGCTTTCTCGATCAGTAAATTTGCAGTTTGGTTCTTCAGCTATACTTAGTCCCGATGCCAGTGGTTTAGTAAATAACGGTATTTCCGGCTGAAAATGCGCTTGGTTTTCGGAATAAACAGCCTGAAGTGCCAACCGAATAGCTTCATAGTTTTTTTTCTCAAAGTAAAGCACCCCTGAGTCGTAGGAGCCATAGTCGCCTGGATTATACAAAACCTTGAAGCTGAACGGAATAGAGATTTCATTCAGCAGCCGCGTGAGAGCCGCCATGATGGCAACTGAACCTTCTGGAGTTATATTGAAGTAAATTCGCACAATAGCCGGATGACTCTCTGAATGGTTGAGACTATACTGTCCCCCATTGCCAATAGCCATATAAAACCCGTTTTGCAGCAAATTTTTAGGCATGCGGATAGCTACTGAATCACCAACAATAGCATTCTGCTGAGATGGTTTAAGATGAGCTTCTCGCTCAATATGCAATTTTAAACCATTCTTAGTCACAACCAATCTACCATCATTGTCCTCTCCGAAAACATACCAATTCATGTCAAAATAACCGATGCCATTATTGTTTTCGTGCAAGCGATTGTAAAAAGCTAGATCTACTCCCAGGAAGGTATTATTCTCTAAGTCCAGTTGCCGAAGATTTGAATCTTTATCTGCTGCCAAGGTAGTTTGCATAGAACCGTTATAATAAATTCCGTAGAGAAAACTCCGCAGTTGCAGACTCCGATACCGATTCTGGAATTCTAAAGGCATTTGTTCAAGGCGAGTGACTATCTCAGCCGACAATTCAAACGGTTTGTAATCTGGATGGCGGATGCAGAAATTAGACTGAATTTTAACCTTGCTCACAATGTCTTGCAGAGTATCCCAAACGTGCTGCTTGGCTCTAGCGGATTGTTGCGTTATCGGAGAATTAAGTAATTGCATAATTTTTTGGTGACTAAACATCTTAGGCTACAGATATGCTTAATTGGCTTAGTTCAGCAGCATTAGTGCCAAAAAT
>CAZNNK010000522.1:0-5253 GCA_964574085.1 uncultured Coleofasciculus sp. | reverse complement strand
TCGCGGAAAGCCGCACGGTGAGGCAGTTTTGATTTTTTGGCTGGGGGAACTTCAGCTTAAAAAGGGGGACTTTGATCTACTGTACTTTATGGAGAGCGCAAAGAGCTGTAATTCCTAGGTTAGTGTATTGGTAGTTCGATGATAAATTCTGTTCCTTGACCTGGTTCGGAACTATAGCTGAGTTTACCGCCATGTTTTTCCACAATAATGGCATGGGCGATCGATAACCCTAAACCTGTGCCGACGCCCACAGGCTTAGTCGTAAAGAACGGGTCTAATATGTGCTTTTGTAAGGTTTTTGAAATACCAATGCCATTATCAGCAATGCGAATGACTACAGAAGCAGAATGTCTATTATTTTCGTCTGCTGTATTTCCTCTGATCTCTGCCTTGTTTCCACTACCATGTATGTCTTCAACTGGAGTAGATAGACAATGATGATCGAGAGTGATAACGCTAGTACGAATGGTGATAGTTTGGTTTCCATCTAAATGTCGATAATGTTTTTTCTTCTGTTCCAAGGCATCAATGGCATTATTGAGTAAATTCATAAACACCTGATTGAGATGACTGGGATAACATTGAATCTGAGGAAGTTGACCATAGTCTTTAATGATTTGTATTTCTTTGGGAAAGACCGCTTTTTTTAATCGATGTTGTAAAATAAGCAGAGTGCTATCGATCCCATCATGAATATTGACGAACTTTTGTTCTGCTTCATCTAAACGCGAGAAGTTCCGTAAAGACAGAATAATTTCCCGGATACGTTCTGCTCCATCTTGCATAGAAGTGAGCAGGTTAGGAAAGTCTGCTTTTAAGAAATTCAGATCCATCCTCTCAATCTGATCTTGGATTTCGGGTACAGGTTCTGGATAGTGTTTGCCATAGAGTTCGATCAAATTGAACAGCTCTAGGGTATAGTCGCGAGCATAAGTAATATTGCCATAGATAAAGCTGATCGGATTATTAATCTCATGGGCGATACCCGCCATCATCTGACCCAAACTGATCATTTTTTCATTTTGAACCAGTTGAGCTTGAGTGTTTTTCAATTGGCGTAACACCTGCTTTAGTTTTTTGTTTTTGAGTTTTAATCGACTTTCCGACTGGCGCAAGGCTTCTCGGATTTGCTTCTGCTCACTAATATCGCGACCTTCTGGAATCAAGAGTACCACTTGTCCGGTTTCATCGGTCACCGGTTTGAGAGAAAAGTCAATCGTGATTACCTGGTTATTAGCGCCAATAACCTCCACTTCATAACGCACAAATTCACCCGCCGCCGCCGCCGCGATCGCATCTTTTAATTGTTCCTGAATTTCTGATGAATGACTCCACCATTTCGTTTGCCAAAATGGACGCCCCGCCACGTCTTCACGCCGCAATCCGCCAAAATTCAACACAGTTTGATTGGCTTCTAAAACGGTACCATCGGGTTTAAGCAAACCAATAAATTGAAACGTTGCATCAAAAATCGCCCGGAATCGCCGTTCACTTTCTCGCAAGGCATTTTCCGCCTGTTGGCGTTGGGTAGATTCCTCATGGGTATCGCTAACATCGGTAATCATCCTCAGCACACCAACAAACTCACCCTGAGCGTTTAAAATGGGCGTAGCAGACACAATTGCCCATAACTCAGAGCCATCTTTACGGCGAAACTTAAACGGGTGGCGCTCGTGGATACCGTGGCGACGACGCAAGACATAGGTAGAATAAAGAGGGCGACTTTCTGCATCCATGAAATCAAAGAGCGATCGCCCGACCATTTCTTCAACACGATAACCTAACATTTCCGCCATACGAGAATTAGCAAAAATAGTTTGGCTGTTCACATCAAACATCCAAACTCCCTCTGACGCCGTTTCCACCATCAGGTGATAAAGTGCATCAGATTCCTGAATAGTTTCTGATGATTGCGCCGTATGGTTAACATGAACTTCGGGTTGACGCTGGCTAATGTCAAGGATAATTCCATCTAACCAGAGCAGTTGTCCAGTTTCGTCAAAAATTCCCTGTCCTTTGTCACAAATCCAAACCACAGATCCATCTGATCGCACAATCCGATATTCCAACCAATAAGGCTGTTGAGTGGTTAGCTGTTTTTCGAGAGCTTGTTCAATAATTGGTTTATCATCAGGATGAATAATACTTATCAAAGACCGTTCTCGATTCTTAATAAAATCACTGGCGGGATAACCACAAATATCCTCAATGGCGGGAGTAATAAATCGGGTTGTCCACTGAGAATCCCCGGCGCGGCGGTAAATCGCCCCAGGAATATTTGCCACCAGATGACTTAAACCTGCTGCATTTTGCTCTGAACCCTGGAGGTTAGGGTGATCGAGTTCGGTTAAATCCAGAAAGGTTGGTCGTTCTACCATTGTTGTTGCTAGACTTGAGGACATAATTCAACTCAACAAGAGTGATAAGCTAGGTTGACAGGATCGAGAATTTCTCTAAAAAAACTTATTTTTTAGCACAAACACTTGATCAGGGTCAAGTTGTATTGAACTAGAGCGAATCTTTTTTCTAGTGCAGTGTGGCGGAAATAACTGTCCAGTTAAAAAAGGTGCAACAGCTTACTGTATAAGTGTTATTCCCTTCTGATTCCTGCCTTCTTGCACTAGCAAGATATGGCTGATAAAAAATGCTAATGTTGTCGGTTGAATTAAGAAATATCGGTAGAGCCTTCTCGTTTCCCTTTGCTGTTCCCGCAGGGGAGAGTAACTCCACGGATCGGGTTAACTTAGAGATTGAGTGCAATCCTGATCGACGCCGACACGCTCCTAGCTGTGCTGTTGTCCTGGCTAAACCAACTTTTTCCCTGTAAGCACAACGGATTGTGTCTTTACCTGTTATCCTTACCCCTCCAGTCTTAACCAACAATTTTCGGTCTTGTGGTGGCAGCTAAAAGGATTTGTTTATATTACTATTATGGATGATATTTAGCTACTCTTTCATCAGTAATTACTATTCTTGCAATAATTTAAATGTATAAAACAGCCAGAAGATGAGAGAAGTTTGTCAGGGAGCAGGCGATGAAAGCAATTTGCTATAACCAGTCTAGGAACACCAGAAAAATATAAACGACATTCGAGAGAGATTCCATCGTTCACGCATTGCTTGCAAAATTTTACGGATAGCGATTGTTTTCGGATGGTCATCTCCGAACAGGTGTTTACTCAACTCTAAGGCTTGCTTCAACAACGGTTCAGCTTCACAAAACCTTCCTTGTGAGTAATAAAGATTACCCAGATTGTTCAGACTGCGTGCCACATCGGGATGGTCATCTCCCTGCAGGCGTTTTTTCAACGCTAAAGCTTGTGAGCAATGACTTGTTTAGTCACTCGGATCAAATGATAAGCACCTTTGTTATCAATGACAGTATATTCACTAGGTTTGAGCCATTCTTCTTTAAGTCGATTGAATCGCTTAGATTCAATTAAAACCAAAGTTGAAGGTGGATTAGGCTCAGTTTTAGCAATGTCCTCAAGGTAGGCAATAAACTTATGTTCTTCATCAAAATAATTCACCGATCGCTTGGCATAAAACACTACACTGGGCTTTTCAAATCCCATCATTAGAAACGCTTCTGACGGTTGGTTTACCTCAGCCGTGATCGCTGATAATTCTCGTAGGGGAAGCTGACGTTCCTGATCTAATAGAAAAGCAGCAGGTGAAACCACAAGAATAATAAACGCCACAAACGCCACCAAATTAATCGTTCCTAACCAACGCCACCCTCGACGCCTACATAAGGCAATCAGCGCCGCTACCGCCGCCATTCCCCAGAGGATACCTCCCCGTAAGGGTAATCCTGAGGCTTGCAAGGTTTCCGATAAGTCCAGCGCCGCCGGATCATAGCCAATTAAGTTAGGACTATACCAAATTGCCCCAGCAATGACGCCAAGAAGAATCAGATTAAATCCAGCACTCAACCGTAACCCCCATAGACGCCGAGGACGGGGATAGGTGAGTAAATCACTTGCCAATAATGCCACCAAAATTGCCGCTGCAGGCATTAACGGTAAGACATAACTGGGAAGTTTAGTAACGGCGATCGTAAAGAAGCCAAACACCCCTGCAAACCAACACAGGGCAAATAAACCCAACTGACTTGCACGAGGGGACGAACGCCATCGGTTAACCTGCCAAAACCGTAATCGGGTAATTGCCAAAGGCAAATAACAGGACCAAGGGGCAAACCCGACTAACACCACCAGAAAATAGAAATACCACGGCGCCCAATGGTGATTCACCACCCCGACAAAGCGTTCAATATTGTGATAGCCAAAAAACTTTTCGATATAATCTTCGCCATTCGCCAAGGTAACTAACACATACCAGGGAATTGCCAGAACCCCAATAATACCCAATCCCCAAACCAGGCGCATTTCCCGCACCACCTGCCAAAACTTCCCCAGATATAACAAAAATGCGCCAATAATTAATCCAGGCAGGACAAATCCCACGGGTCCTTTGGCAAGAATCGCTAAGGCAATTAAGATATAAAATGCCAAATACCAACCCGACGTAAACCCTAAGAAGGGTTTTCCCTCTCTACGGTGTCGGCTATCTGGCGTCCCCGTTTCCTGTCTCCCGGTTTCCCCTTGCACATAGCCAATAAAGAACGATAAAAGAGCCGTTCCCATACAGCCAGAGAGTAGCATATCCGAAACTCCAGTTCGCGCCCAAACTAAGGTTATGGGATTAAAGGCAATCAATGTTGCCCCAATTGCCGCCGATAACCAGCGCTGACGCTCTGGATTGACGAGTTTTGAGGTGTGTTCTAATTCAGAGGAATTTTCATCAACCAGGGTACGGGGACGGGAGATACCAAAATAGCGTAGCGTATAAAAGCCCAAAACCGTCAGCGCGATCGCACTCATCGCCGAGGGAAGTCGCACCGCCCATTCATTCACGCCAATCAGGTGATAACCAATCGCCATTAACCAGTAGACTAGGGGCGGTTTATCAAACCGAGTCTCCTCGTTAAAATACGGCGTAATCCAGTCTCCTGTCACCGTCATCTGGCGGGCGGCTTCCGCGAATAACGGTTCAGTTTCATCCACCAAACCCGTACTGCCTAAGTGCCATAAAAACGCCACCCAGCAGATCGCCGCTAATCCTAAAACCGAGTACATCCACAACCGAGTTGGATGCTTTTCCCAAACATTCGACCACTTTGTCACTGGTTGAGCGATCCTATCCTTAGATTCAACGTCCACTACTTTTTGACACTCACCGCCCTAAAAG
>CAZNNK010000521.1:0-5260 GCA_964574085.1 uncultured Coleofasciculus sp. | reverse complement strand
CACCTCTCCCTCTATAGACAAGGGCATGATCAGGTCTCTAGAGAGAATAGCCAGAAACATCAAGCTAACCCCTTTCATCCTTCAGGAGTATTTTTCACCGGAAATTGATTTTGTGAGGAAACCTTGAATTTATAGTATCGCTCCTTGGTATAATTTACATTTCGGCTCATTGAATGAGATAATAGAACTGTGAGGTAAAGAACGGAAAAAAATTTGAAGATAAAGGGGGAACTTATGAAACATAAGATTCTAGCAATGATAACCTTACTGACTCCCCTAGTGTTCGCTAGCTCCGTCAAAGCTGAAAATCCACTTCATGTGCAACAGTTACTATCCACTGGAGCCTGTGCCAACTGCGATCTATCGGGAGCTGATCTCAAAGGTGCCCATCTGATTGGCGCTGACTTGAGAGAGGCGAATTTGCAAGGTGCTAACCTGAGCCACGCGAATCTTGAAGGTGCGGATCTACGCGAGGCAAATTTGGCAGGGGCGAATTTGACAGGCGCTTTTGTCACCAATGCGGATATGAAAGAAGCGAATTTGAACCGGGTGAATTTTACGGAAGCCACGATTTACGATGCCAACGTCTATGGCGCATCAATGCAGAATATGACCATTAGTGATGCTGATATATTCTACACGGGCATCGGTGTAGGCGGTGAAGGCGAGGGAGAAGTCGTCCCCGATTGGTATTAAGCATCAATCTGATGGTTTAGAATCGTAGGGGCGCAGGGCTTGCGTCCCTATCGCTTCAAAGCGTTAGCTTTTCGCAGGGAAGCCCGCGCTGTATGCCGAGCATCAGCGTCGGGTAGTTCACCAAAAGGTACAAGCCAGAGCAGATGTCTAAGGACTTGGGAATTGTCCAACTCAAAATAGCTATCCTCAAGGTACAGACAGTGGGAAAACTCTACGCCGTGATTGAAGACTACACCTATCAAGAGTTTGAGCAGGTTTACCAGCAGTTGACACCGCAGCAAAAGGTAAGATTAGAGACGATTCGCGATCGCGACACTCGCCACCAACTTTTGGCTATCCATCCGCCATCAAACAAAACCATTCCCTAAAACCTCTCCCACGGCTACCCGCATCCCATTGGCAAAATCCCAAGCCGACTGAGCGCGTTTACCCGCTAGCTGAACTTGGCGCAGTAGCAACAATCCTTCACCCGTTTGAATAATCGGTCCGATTCCCTTAAGAATACTCACCACTTCTCCGGGATGCCCAGAGGCTTCCTTTACAGACAACCACTGTTGCTCCGAAATCGTTAAATCTGTCGGCAATTGGGGCAAATAAGCCTCTCCCAGAGGCGCAGTTGCCAGGATTTTCAACGATTTATCCCGAAATGAAGCGACACAATTCGGTATAAATCCTCTAATCTGATTGTGTATGGCTAGGGCAGATCGCGACCAATCGACAGCATAATCCGACTTTTGAATCAGAGGTGCATAAGTAGCTTGGGAATTATCCTGGGCGATGGGTTGAACATCTCCTTGGTTGAGCTTCAGCAGCGTTTCGATTAACAAATCCGCCCCCAAATTCGACAGTCTTACGGCTAACTGATGGGCATCGTCCAATAGCCCAATGGGTGTGTGAGCTTTCAGTAACATGGGTCCGGTGTCCATCCCAGCATCCATAAGCATGGTAGTAATGCCAGTTTCGGTTTCGCCATGATACAAACACCACTGGATTGGGGCGGCACCTCGGTATTTCGGCAAAATGGAACCATGGACATTCACACAGCCGAGTCTGGGCATATCGAGAATTTCTGGGGATAGAATCTGCCCATAAGCGACAACAACAAATACATCTGCCCCAGCTTGGTTGAGTTGGCTGAGGGTTTCTGTGTGCTTTTTCACCCGTTTGGGCTGCCAGACTTGCAGTTGATGGGTTAGCGCCAGAGTTTTTATCGGTGAAGAAGAGAGTTTATTTCCCCGCCCTCGACGTTTATCGGGTTGAGTGACTACACCCAGAACATTAAAGTCGGAATGGTTGATTAAGCGTTCTAAAGTAGGTACGGCGAATTGAGGCGTACCAAAGAAAATAACGTTCATTTTAATTTTCAGTCAAAAACTGACGAATGACGTAGCTTGCTTCTCAAGGGAAGCGAGTATGACAAATGACAAATGACGAATGACAAATGACAATTTTACTCAACCGAAATAGCAATCCGGCGATTGCGCTGCTGGTTAGCATCAGTATCATTTGCCACCAGGGGACGAGTTTCACCGTAACCCACAACTAACCAGTGGTAATCCTCTGCCAAAGCACGAGCGAAATATTGCTCCACAGCTTTGGCACGACGAAAGGATAGTTCGCGATTATCCTCAGGTTCGCCTTGGCTGTCTGTATGAGCGGCAATGCGAATGGTACTGGCGGGATAGTTACGTAAATCCGCAATAATTTTATCTAAAATCAAGCCCGCCTCTGGACGCAGTAGACTATTATTGCCCTCAAATAAAACATCACTGGGTAACGTCACCTTCAACTTTTGAGTTGACTGAAACGAGTTCGACGAGGTTGTCGCCACCGTAGCCTTCGGATTCTCCCGATTGGATGTTGCCTCTTCAGGGGGAGGTTGAACGCCGTCAAGTTGTAGCGCGATCGCTTGTAAGCGTTTTTCTAACGATTCATTGGGACGACTATTACCCAGTTGAGTTTCTAAGGTAGCAACTCCCTCATTTAATGCTTGCAGTTGACCTTGCAGTTGAGTGAGCCGGGCTTGCACCTGTTGTCTCTGTACGGGAGTCAGTTGAGGTGGCGAACCTGTCGGTTCTGGTATCGATGTTGGGGTAGTATGGGGAGAAACGACTGGCATCTGCCCTTCAAAATGGCTTGCCATTTTGAGGAAAAAGGGTTTTTCAGGGTTGGTTCTGGGATAGAACGTGGCAAGGACAATGCCCACAATTAGGGCTAAACCGCCACTGACGCCCAATAGTAACACTCGGAATATAAAAACGAGAAACCAAGGGCGTTGAGACCTCAAAGAGGCAGAAGTCGTTTGATCTGCTGAATGAGCGGATTGAATCACCGATTTTCCTGAATTTTATTCAGACCTTAGAAGAATAACACCAATACATCCATTAATTCGATCATGCCACTTGCTAGAAGTTTGTCACCACCTCTAATTAGATGGGGGAGATGGGGGAGATGGGGTGATCGGAGAATTTCCCGGTTCCCTGTTCCCTAATCACCAATCCTCTACTCAAGAGTGAAAACTTTCGTAAAAAGGTTGAGTTGTAGGATGCCTTAGCTTGATATACATAGACTATAGAACGTTGCCATAGTTCCCAGAACAAAACGTTGCTCCTCACACAAGACGCGCCGTTTAGCAACCTCACCCCGATCAATGTTCAAAATAATAGTCCGCTTATTCAGATGGTTTTGTTCCCAACCATACCTCTTACTGTTTGCTCCTTGGCTACTGATGACTTATAACGTATCTGCCCAAACTCAATCGGTTCATACCCCTGAACCCGCTTATTTTCCTGTAGAAACAGACCCTCCATCGGTGTCTTCTCCCCCAGCGAATCTCGACGTGACTGAAGAAATCGCTTCCGATATGATTGAGACCGTAGAGCAGATTGATCCTCTTGATAGTCCTCATCCTGTCCCGTGGAATTGGGTATTGGCAACCCAAGCGGAACTAGCGGCTAGTGAAACCTTCGGTTTACGCTACTACCGCAGCCAATCATTAGTGTCTCCAGATGGTCAATATGCTGCCTATAGTCGCATTTCCATGCAAGGGCAACCTGAACTCTATCGCACTCGGGTTACCAGTGTGATGTTCCTAGAAGATTTGCAGACTGGAGATTTACAAACCCTTACGGCGTCATCTCCCTTATCGGATAATCCCTTAGTCAGTAACGAAGATGCGGATATGCCAGGAACATTCGCGATGTTGATCCCCGTGTCTTGGTCACCGTCTAGCGATCGCCTTTTAGCACGACAGTTTGAAGGCTTGTTCAGTACATCCTTTGCTTCGGACTATGCGGTGATTTGGGATCGCCAGAAAAATCGCACGTATACTGTCGCACCTGAACCCATTGACTATACCCATGCGGTGTTATTGGGGTGGAGTCAAACCCATCCTGATCAGGTTCTGTTTCGAGTCGGTGAACTGGGTCAAGAGCGTTGGCCCGTGTGGTCTGTTGATTTCCAAGGTGAAACCAACCTCGCCTTTGACGATGAACCGATTGTGTATGGTCAAGTGGTTAACCAGGTTTGGACGGGACCTCAAGCGCGTTGGTAAACAGAAGGGAGAGTGGAGACAAGCCACCTTAGCTGTAGGGGCAATTCATGAATTGCCTCTACTATTCAGGCGAAAGCGTCAACCGTAATTATGGGTATTCAACCGGACATGATATCAGGGGATCACCTAGAGTCCGAGTTCTGACGATCAGAATCGACTTGCTCCGATTCTGAATCCCCTTCTGTTTGTGAGTTGCTATTATCCTTCGGAGGTCGGTTATACCGCCGATTTCGGGAAAAATTTCCCGTCTTGTTTTTTCGGAACTTACGAGCGTAAGCTTCGTTTCGTTGCGCCTTTTCTTTTTTTGGATTGCGGCGCTTTGCCATGTTGACCTCTTGATAAAAAACGATATCTGTGTGACCCTAATACCCCACTTTCTGCCTCGTCCATGCCTAAGCGATCGGGGAGTGGGTAAGCTTTCTATATTAGCAGTGTTACACTATCCAACCCAGTTTGCCCCATCCTAGTGTATCTTGGCAGCAGTTTTCAATGATGGCCATCATGTCTGGACGGGTAAAAATCAGATTATGATAACAGTCGGTGCATCAGCGATTGACTTGTTCCATCACCTTCTGAATCCATGGGTCGTATCTGGTATTTTGTCCAAACGGTATTGGGGATTATTTTCCGCCATCCAGTCCTCGGTACAAGCATTATCCCCGTTTTACCGGATGGACAAATTGTACTGATTCGGCGTCGTGATAACGGAAAATGGGGATTACCTGGAGGGATGGTGGACTGGGGTCAAGACATTCCCACTACGGTGCGACGGGAGTTAGCAGAGGAAACGGGACTAGAGTTGCTGGCAATTCGCCGATTGGTGGGAATTTACTCAGCCGCCGATCGCGATCCCAGGGTTCATTCGGTTTGTGTGGTCGTCGAGGCGGAGGTTCAGGGAACGATGCAGATACACGATGAGTGGGAAATTACGGCAGTTCAAGCCTTTGAACGTTCAGCGATCCCCATAGAAAACCTGAGTCATGATCATGGGCGACAGTTGCAGGACTATTT
>CAZNNK010000520.1:0-5265 GCA_964574085.1 uncultured Coleofasciculus sp. | reverse complement strand
ATTACCTACTATAGAAAACAAATGAAATTAATTACATCCACAGACAAATATTATACAATACCTGTACGCAAATGCCGACTTTTCACCCGAATATCCAATCAACCTATTGAATTTGCTCAGTTCATCTCCCAACGGGAACGGGAGTGGGTTGTTGAGGAAGTAAGCACCTTTCTGGAACGCCTGCGTCAGCATTATCCTCACCTGAAACTGGAGGATAATCATGAACGTACATAACCCTGGCGATTGTATCGCTCAACGCTATCAGATTATCCGGATTCTGGGTAGTGGGGGAACGGGGACAACCTATGCCGCGCAAGACCCAAAAACGGGTCAAAAGGTAGCACTCAAAGCGTTGTCTTTAGTAGGTATGACGGACTGGAAAGTCTTGGAACTATTTGAACGTGAAGCCAAAGTTCTCTCCCGTTTAAATCATCCGGCAATTCCCAAGTATTTGGATTATTTTCAGGTCGAAACGTCCCAGAATTGCTGGTTCTATCTTGTCCAAAAATTAGCTCCAGGAACGTCTCTAGCCAGGTTGGTGAAACAAGGGTGGCAACCGGATGACGCTACACTTCGGAACATTGCCCGACAAATCCTGGAAATTCTCGACTATCTCCACAATTTAACCCCTCCCATTATTCACCGAGATATTAACCCCCAAAATATTATTCTGGATCAAAAAGGAAATGTATTTTTAGTCGATTTTGGGGCAGTACAAAACGTTTACCGGAACACCCTGACTCAAGGAAGTACAGTCGTAGGAACTTATGGATACATGGCACCCGAACAGTTTCGAGGACAAGCCTATATTACATCTGACTTGTACGGTTTAGGGGCAACATTATTATTTTTAGTGACTCGTCGTTCTCCAGCCGATTTACCTCAACACCGCCTCAAGATTGATGTTCGCGCTCAGGTACAGTCAAAAGAGTTAGCGAACTGGTTAGAGAAAATGCTCGAACCCGTTGCTGAAGACCGATTTACTTCTGCTCAGGAAGCTTTAATTGCGTTAAAGGGTGAAAAATATTTCGCTGATCAAAACTCATCAATTGAGCAAACTGCATCGATAAATCGTCGTATTGTCTTGGAAAAACACCGTGACTATATTGTTGTGGATATTCCCTTCGTCTCATGGTACGTGGTGGTGAGTTTAATTCTAGTATTTATTGGCTTAATTTATATTAATGTTTTTGTCATCTGCCTCCTACCCTTACTAATAGTCATTCGGAACAAATTTATCAGTCATATTTACTTAAACATTGATCCAAAAAAATTCCAGTTGCAGTGGCAGTTGCTGGGATTAAAATATTGGCGCAAGGGACGAACGGCAGATGTTGATCGGTTGGAGATAGACATTCGCTACAATATTTTGAACGGTCAACCCATTCGGTCTTGTGCTATTGTCGAAGGGAGTCGTACTCATCGTTTCGGTAAATATCTTACGTTCACCGAAAAGAGGTGGCTGGTGCAAGAGTTGAATCGTTTTTTGGAACAGTTGCGTTCTGAATGAAGATTGTCATTGGTCATTTGTCATTAGTCCTTTGTTTACTTCCTCTGCATCCTACCCCCACAACAAGACTTATTCAGTAGACCATGTATGAATATAAAGTCGGTGGGAGTCTCCCCGCTGATGCTCCCACTTATGTTTGGCGACAAGCCGATCGCGCTCTCTATAATGCCTTAAAAGCGGGACTTTTTTGTTATGTCCTGAATTCGCGACAGATGGGCAAATCTAGTTTGCGCGTGCAAACCATGACGCGACTCCAGTCGGAAGGAATTGCCTGTGCTGCGATTGATTTAACCGAAATTATTAGTCCCGATATTACGCCGAGTGAATTTTATGGTAGTATTACCTATACTCTAGCTGATAGTTTTCAGCTCCTGGATAAAATTGGTGATTTTGATAGCTGGTGGAGCAACTATGAAACCCTATCCAGTACCCAGGGATTAGTGCGATTTATTAAAGATGTTCTCCTCAAACATGAATCACTTCTAGGTAAAAAATTAATCATCTTTGTCGATGAAGTCGATAGTGTTCTCCGCTTGCCCTTTTCTGTGAATGACTTTTTTGGTTTAATTCGCGCTTGTCACAATAATCGCGCTGATCAACCGGAATATAACCGCCTCACTTTTGCGATTTTAGGCGTAGCGTCACCAACGGATTTAATTCGTTCTCAAGCCTATAGTCTTCCCTTCAACTGTGGAGAAGCGATTGAACTAACGGGTTTTCGGTTAGCGGAAGCAGAACCGATTACCCAAGGGTTAACGGTTAAATCTGCCAATTCTCAGGAACTGATGAAAGCCGTACTCAGTTGGACTCAGGGACAACCCTTTTTAACCCAAAAACTCTGCAAACTGATTGTCGAAGCCGAGGATGCACCTCCCTTAGGTCAAGAATCTCACTGGGTTGAACAACTGGTGCGATCGCGCATTCTGGAAAACTGGGAAAGCCATGATGAACCGGAACATTTACGCACCATTCGCGATCGCTTACTCAGAAATGAGCAACGCAGTCGTCCCCTGTTAAAACTTTACCAAACAATCCTATCTTCGTCTCATTCCGCTGCCATCCAAGGGATATCCGAGTTGGGGAATTCCCATCGATACGCAGAAATTATGGCGGATGATAGTCCCGAACAAATGGAACTGCGATTATCAGGATTAGTCGTCAAACAAGGCGGGATTTTAAAAATTAGTAATCGCATTTATCGGTCAGTTTTCAATCCCAGTTGGGTAAAAAAACACCTAGCGGTGTTAGAACCTGAACCCCAGCATTCGCAATTTCAGAAAACCCTGGCTGAACTGGAGCGAAAACTATTAGTGTCTCAACTGGCTTGTGTCGCCGATGGCAGAGATTCGGCACAGGCGTTGTATGAGGTGTTGCGAGATGTAACGTTACGCATTGGGGAGTTACTCAGCGCCGATCGCGCCACCATCTTTTTACTCAATGAAGATAAAACGGAACTGTGGTCAGTCGTGGCGGAAAACGAAGGAAGTGAATTCCTGGATATTCAGGTACGATTAGGGGAAGGCATTGCTGGGAAAGTGGCAAAAACCCGGAAATCCATTAATATTCGCTCAAATGTTTACCAAGATGCACGGTCGGATTTAGTTAAAACCTATGACGAAAAATACCGCTATTATACCTATAATGTCTTGGCATTACCAATTGTCAGTGACAACCAGCAAGTTATTGCCGTTATTCAATTACTTAACAAATTAAAGCGTCCCAAAAACTCCGCTAATCAGGGACATTGGTTAATTAATCGCCACGGTTTTAGTCAACGCGATCAAAAACAGTTATCAGAATTTGTTCCCGCCATCCGCCGCATTGTGGAAAGTTGTCAATCCTGTTATCGAGCCACCAAGAAACTGCGAGCCACTGCTGCGTTAGCCGAAGCCACTCGTTCCCTGGATAAAAGTAGTTTAGACATTCAAGAAATTCTGCCACGAGTCATGGATGCGGCGAAGAAACTGATGAATGCTGACCGCAGTACCTTATGGCTTTTGGATCGCGATCGCCATAATTTGTGGACGAAAATTCCCCAAGCGGATGGTTCCTTAACTCAAATGCACGTTCCTGTCGGTGTCGGATTTGTGGGTAAGGTGGCGAAAACGGGTCAACCGTTGAATATTCCCTTTGACCTCTATGATCATCCCGATGCGACGAATTCGCGCAAATTTGACCGCACGACAGGATATCGCACCTGTAGCTTGCTTTGTATGCCTGTTTTTAACGCTGATGGTGAATTAATTGGTGTCACTCAATTGGTGAATAAACGCAAGTCGGGACAATTCCCCGCCTATCAACCCGACGATTGGCCCCAATCGCCGGAACAATTTCAAGCCAGTTTTGATGAGCATGACTGCCAGTCCATGCAAGTGTTTAATGAGCGAGTAGGGGTGATATTACAATATGCCAAAACCCATGAAACCTTAAAGCAGTTTGCCCAAATTCAACCCAAGGAAGGGGTTCACAATACTCTGGTGATGCTGAATCAAGCTGTAGGTAATCATAGTGATGAAGTCATGCATAATATGCTAAATTTTATCGCCAAATCTGTAACCAAGTCGCTGGATGCTGAACGGAGTACGATTTTTGTTTTGAATAGCGAAAATCAGGATTTTTGGTCGTTAATTGTCGATGATCAAACCGGAAAATTAAGGGAAGTTCAGCTTGCTGCTGAGGGAAACGAGTTAGCTTCTGGCGGCAAACCAATGAGACATCACCTGAGTCAGAAGCATCCCTGCCTCTCGACGTTACTTCAAACCGCTACGCCTGAATTTAAGGATTATTTAATTCACAGTCATTTAGTCTATCCTATCGTTAATTCCCAGCAGAATGTGGTGGCACTGATTGAATTAATTAATAAACTCAAACCGGCGAGCGATCGCGGCACACCGTTATCTGAACGCCTTGACCCGAAAGGGTTTCGCCAAGCCGACGAAAAGCAACTGGCTCAATCTATCCCCTCAATTCTGCCGATTCTGGAAGGCGTACAATCCTTTTATCGAGAAATGCGGATCATTCAAGGACGACAAGCGATCGATGCGTTATGGTTAGCGATTAGTTCGATTAGTCAAGGCAATTGGACTTCTCAGGAAATTCTACAAAAAGTCATGGATGCGGCGCAAACGTTGACCAATGCCGATCGCAGTATCCTGTGGTTAGTCAATCGTCAACACGGTGACTTATGGACTGAACTTCCTGGTGTTGGCGAAATTCGCTGTGAAATTGGTATGGGGTTTGCGGGTCAAGTGGCAGCGTCTGGTAAACTAATGATGATTCCCTATGACTTGTATAATCATGATGGCGCATTACACGCCAAACAAATGGATCTAGCCACCGGATATCGCACCTATAGTTTACTCTGTATGCCTGTTGTAAGTCGCGATGGGGAGTTATTGGGGGTGACGCAGTTACTCAACAAGCGCAAACGGGGGAATTTCCCGGAGGATCATCCGGCTGATTGTCTTGATGTTCCTGATTATTTTAAGACCAGTTTTAATGAACGCGATCGCCGATATATGGAGATATTTAATAATCAAGTCGCCGTGATTGTTCAAAGCAATCAACAGCAAGATGTCTTGAAAAGTGAAATTTTGGGGAGACTGTCTAAAGCGTCGGTTCAGTAACTAAAGTTAGGGATTAAATCCATTGTCTGGTTTCCCTTTAGACAGGGTAGGGGCTGGGTTTGGCGGTTTGGCACAATTGTAGGGGCGGGTTTAGGGACTCAATTCAAATATCCACCAATAATGGAACAA
>CAZNNK010000519.1:0-5269 GCA_964574085.1 uncultured Coleofasciculus sp. | reverse complement strand
CTGTCTTCCTTGTCTTACCTGAACCGCAATCTTAAAAAACCTACCCTTGTGAGGTGAGAGGGTGAGGGGGTGAGAGGGTGAGGGGGTGAGAGGGTGCTAACAGGTGTAGGTTTTTTATTTTAGGGTGGAGACAAGACAAGGAGGACAAGGAAGGAAAGAAGACAAGGGGGGAAAACCGTACAGAATTTGGTTCGGTCAAACTAACTTCTAAAAGCAGAAACGCCCTATTTTTCGTTCTCACTCTTCCTTGTCTACTGGTCTACCTGTCTTCCTTGTCTTACCTGAACCGCAATCTTAAAAAACCTACCCTTGTGAGGTGAGAGGGTGAGGGGGAGATGGGAAAGCCGATTGCTTGTACAGTGATCAATAGCCTCTGTGATTTGAACATTCTCATGAAACGTTGGATTGTCAGTTTATTCGGTGTCGTGCTAGTGCTGGTATGCTCTGGATGGTGGATAACGCCATCAGTGATGGCACAAGCCCAAATCCCTGATTTAAATCAGGCTGAGATTGAGCGGCTTAATGAATTACGGCAAAAAGCGTTTACGGCGACACAACTGGGTGAATTTGCCACGGCTGAAGCGTATTGGACACAACTGATTGAACTGTTACCCGATAATCCTGTAGGCTGGAGTAATCGGGGAAATGCTAGAGTCAGTCAGAATAAATTAGACGAAGCGATCGCAGATTTTAATCAGTCGATACAGTTAGCGCCTGACGCCCCTGATCCCTATTTGAACCGGGGGACAGCTTATGAAGGAAAGGGAGAATGGCAAAAGGCGATCGCAGATTATCGGCAGGTATTGCAGATTAACCCCGATGACGCGATGGCGTACAATAACCTGGGAAACGCTAACGCGGGAAAGGGAGAATGGGAAGCCGCGATCGCGAATTACCAGAAAGCCATTGATTTATCCCCTGATTTTGCCTTTGCCCGGGCAAACCACGCCCTCGCCCTTTATCAAATTGGCAAGAAAAAAGAAGCAATCCTGGAATTCCGCAAGCTGATCCGCAAATATCCCCAGTTTCCCGATGTTCGCGCCGCGCTTAGCGCCGCCTTATGGGTGAATGGGAATCAGGGAGAAGCCGAGAGTAACTGGGTGGCTGCTATCGGGTTAGATCAGCGCTATAAAGACATCAATTGGGTGGAAAATATCCGCCGTTGGCCCCCCGCGATGGTGATGGCGTTGGATAAATTTTTACAGTTGGAATAATACTCAATTTGCTTTAATAGCTTCCCTTTCCGAAGCAGGATTATTCAGCTAAAACTTAATCGGTGCAATATCTGAGTTTTAGTCCATTTTAATGGACTTGAGCTATAAGCCAAGAACTTGAGTTCTTGGCGGATGCTGAGACTGACGGAAAACGAAAATTTTCACGAAAGTTACCATCTACTTACTGATGTGTGGGCGCACGTCTGTGCGCCCCTACAGTTGGCTGTTCTATTCAGCTCAATCCTACGAGTGAATTCGTAACCTTAAAACTACAGTGCTATTAATCGATTGAGAAGGACGCCACTTGATCAAACGTCGCTTAATTAACTCAATCACATTTGCCGTTTTCAAGGTTGAAGCCTCTTCATCTAACATAATCCGCCCCACGCGCCCTTTGCTTAGCGTAAACTCGAAGACGATTTCACCATTCAAATTAGATGGTAAATTCACTCGTTGTAGGTATTGGGTCAGAGAAATGGTTTCAGTTTCCTCCAATCCCGTTACGCCAATCACTTCTAACTGAGTATTGTTCGCGGCTGGAGACGAAGGCTTATGACCTAACTTTTTCCGACGCTGATTGATAGCTTTGCTGACTATTCCTTTGAATGAAGATGTCGGTACATCTGGGTTTTTCTCCTCATCTGCTTTCATCGAAGACATACCACCACATTCCTGGAATACTCCACCGGCGTAAATAGAAAGACTGTCATCGGATATACCTGCCGCACTGGCGGAATAGGCTTGTCGTCTTGATTGAAGTGACATTGAACGAGGTGCTGCTGCACCGAAAACGCCTCGATAACTAACATCTTCTGCCATTTCCACGGGAACATTCATGGAAACCGATTGGCTTCCGGGTTCTACGCGCACATCATCACTAACGGCAACAAATGCGGTATATTGACACAATAACTGATAGGTTAATGCCGTATCGGTTACTGCCTCAACTCCCGATTTAGTTTCATAAGTCACCATTTGATTCATTAAGTCTTTAATCCGCGCCCGTCCCCACAATTGAGCAATGGCTGGATTTCCGGTTTCACTAAAATTGAGGTGAAATGTCTTTTGATAGCGTTCCCCCCCGGCGGTAGTCCCATTAATCTGTAAATCGCCCGCCATGCGATCGCATTTGCGTCCAAATAGCACTAAGGGCTGTTGGGCAAATAAATCGGGGGCGACGGCGGGATAAATTTCCGGAGGTTCTCCAGTTCCGTTCCAGTTAAGTTCAATGGTGGTTAACACGGGATTATTAATGGATCGGAAAAACTTCTCGACCACTTTTTCTGTCGGTTCATCGTGACGAATAATCCGACAAATTCCGCGTCCAATTTCAGCAATACGATTCAGTAAAAAACGGTTCACGGAACTTCCCGCCCCAAAACTATATAACCGATTTCCGGGTTTAAGTTCCTGCTGGACTTCGGCTAAAATGCGAGTCTCATTGCCAATATACCCATCACTGAGTAAAACCACACTCCGTAACCGCCCTTCTGGTGCAGGAACATTAATCGCCGCCCGAATTCCACTGAGCATTTCAGTTGCGCCACTGGCGTGTAATTGATTAATATAATTGATGGCTAATTCCCGATTTTCGGGTGTATTAGCCAAGGGGGTTTGGGAGAGATGGCGAACGGTATTAGAAAAATCAAGAATCGTGAACGTATCGTCAGGATTTAACCCATTAATAAAGCGCCGCATCAGTTCTTGACATTTGTGCAACGGTGCGCCTTGTTGGGAACCAGAGGTGTCCATGAGAAACACCACATCTTTGGGAAAAATTTCATCGGCGCGATAGTCTAAAGCGGGGATAAAATAAAGGGCAAAATGTCCGCCGCGTTGATCAGCTTGGGTTAAGACGGTGGCTTGGGTATTGTCTGCGGCGACTTGATATCTGAGGATTAAGTCTTTATTGGGAATCGTATCATCACCACCTAGTTGCACCCGGATAATTTCTCCCTGAGTGTCTATCTGCAACTGATGAGAAGGGGAATGGACATTGTGAATCGGTACACCTGCATCAATTTCCACCGTAACGCCGATATCGTGTGCCGATCGCAGTCCTTCGGGTACGATGGGGGGTGTAATGCGGGAGGCGTCGGGGACTTCATCGGTATCGTCACTCTCATCAATGGTTGTACCGGGGATATATCGGGGTCCCACTACCATGGGGAAGACGAATTCATAGTCCCCTTGTTCAAAGTTCAAGCTATCAGTGTAGCGAATCGTGACATCAATTTGTTCACCAGGTTTGATATTAGCCAGGGATTGAGTAAAGATATTAGCACGTTCTTGTTCCAGTAATCCGGCGGTGCGCCCTTCTTGTTTGGCTTGGTCGTATATTTGTTGGGCTTCTTCCCGTTTTTTTATCATCCCTTTAATCGTGCGATCGCCGATTTTAATTTCCATGTCATCCACGGCGGCTTCATCGGGTAAGGGGAAGACATAGACGGCTTCTAAGGGTTGGGTAAAGGGGTTCTCAAATCGCTGAGTGACTTCGACTCGTGACAGGTTTCCAGCAATTTTCGCCTCAACCTCGGTATGCTTGAGGGGGAAAACCAGGGAGTTTCCCTCTGGAGATTGACAGTATAAGCCGTTGTATTTAGGGGGGGTAGATTGAACGGTTGCCATGATTATCTGTCCTTTTTTATAAGTTTTGGGATTGAGAGGAGTTCTGTTCCCTGAAATGTCAAACTCAGTATGTCATGGGTTTATGGTAGCTTAGTTTCCCCTGTGCTGCACTATAGGGATGGATGGACGCGATCGCGTCAACGCGACTCAAGCTTCAACTGCCATCAACAGGAGAACTTTGGTTCTTCTAGACTGAGTAGGATGAAATAATAGTACAAAATGGGAATGGGGAACACCTCGACCCTTCGACCATTGCCCGTTGCCTATTCCTTATTCCCGAAATGTTTGATCTGTTTCATCATAATTACTCTCGAAGAGCCAGAATTTTCAACAACTAACCGATTTAAATATTTGTTCAGCGGTTAACTGTAAGTTAGGAAAAGCAACTGATTTGAGGCAGTCATCCCCTCGAAATTGACTAACTTGGTATTCTCCATCCACTAAAACATAAATAGAAACCGTTGGTTGTTTCGGATTACCAATAAATTTACGACCGCCCAGACCCAAATAATCGACGATCCAGTATTCAGGAATTCCTATTCCTTCGTACTCCCCATATTTTTTGTAGTAATCATCCCGCCAATTACTGCTAACCACTTCAATCACCAAAGGAATCGAAGCCCCCAGAATCAAAGTGGATTCTTTTTTCCACAATGGTTCGTTGCTCAAATTCAAACGGTTGATCAACAAGATATCTGGCGAATAAGCCGATTCATTTGATGCTGATTTAACCAGCGCCGTTTTGGGAATAGAATAGGGAAGCTGGAGGCGAACATATTCTAATGTAAGCTTTTCGGCTAAAAATCCCACAACATCTTCATGTACACGATATCTGGCAAATAAGCCGGAGTTAGCCTAATCAATGATAAGATAAGAATTTGTCGCTGAATCACCCTTGCCCAAGCTACAGAAACTCATTGAATCGGCAACATGGGGGAATTCAACCGTGAATGTCCTCCTTTTGTCACCGGGTTTTCTGCGAAGGTAGGGGGATGTAAGGATATCCCTAAGTCAAGCTAATCCATTCTCGCTTTCATTATTTACATGAATATTCTCAGTAACTTGCTTTCCAAACCCGCCCAGCCTTCTCGCCCGAAAAAACAACGTCGGGGCATCGAAATTAAATCTGGGTCTGAACTTACCATTATGCGGCAGGCGTCTAAAATAGTCGCCACTGTTCTCAAAGAAATTGCCGAACAGGTTCAACCGGGAATGACGACGGCGGATTTGGATGCTTATGCCGAAAAGCGCATCCGTGAAATGGGAGCAACGCCCAGTTTTAAAGGATACCACGGCTTCCCGGCTTCCATCTGTTCCTGTCTCAATAACGAAGTGGTTCATGGAATTCCCAATCGGAAAAAGGTAATTCGGGCAGGGGATTTGCTGAAAGTTGACACTGGGGCTTACTATGAAGGCTTTCATGGCGA
>CAZNNK010000518.1:0-5276 GCA_964574085.1 uncultured Coleofasciculus sp. | reverse complement strand
CCTTACGGTAACTAGGAATTGATTACCCGTGCGGCAAAATCTCAGTTCTATCTAAGTCGGCTACGTCATCGCCAGTTCCATTGAAAAAGAGAAATAATTGATGTTAATTTGCTCTCTAGTCATGATTGTGTGAGTCATCTCGTGTCCAGTTGGCGTAGTTGTCTTATATTTTTATATATACAGTTGGCAGATGGAGTAGCATCAGCCACTAAACTACAGATCCAGAAGAGTCAGCAACTTTGGATCTAAAATGAAGCTCTTTAGATGGGGAGATTAATCTTAGCGAAAATACTTGACTCTGGCAATCCCTTATGTCATGAGTTTAGGGTATTAACCGATTAATCAACCTAGCTACAACCAATTTTATCTGGAGGAGCCGGGAGCCTTGGTGTTTCCTTGCTCACTCTGGAGTAATGCCACATATTAAAAGATGTGGCATAGAATGAATAATGTGGCACAAATAAAGCAGTATGAGCGAACTATCCAAATCCGTAGAAGTACATTTGGGTCGTCAGGGGCGGTTAGTCATTCCGGCAGCGTTGCGGCGGTTGTTGGGGTTTGAGGAAGGGGATAAGCTAGTTGCCCGTGAGGAGGCGGGGCGGTTGGTGCTGGAAAAGCCAGAGGCGATTAAGCAAAAGTTGAAGGCGCGGTTCGCACAGATACCCAAAAATCGCAGTTTGGTCAATGAATTGATCGCTGAACGTCGCGAAGCTGCGAAACAGGAAGTTACAGAATGACGGTAGTGTTGGATGCTTCGGCGTTGCTGGCTTATCTGAAGGGTGAGTCGGGAGAAGAGATTGTAGATGGCGTGTTAACCGAGTCAGTGATATCCAGTGTGAACTGGGCGGAAGTCGTGCAGAAGGCGATCGCGGCTGGAGTCGAGGTGGATGGCATGGTGGATGATTTGCAGGCACTGGGGCTGACGGTAGAGCCGTTTACGCTGGAGGATGGGGAAATGGTAGGACGACTGTGGGAGTTAACTCGGCAAGCGGGATTATCTTTGGGAGATCGTGCCTGTTTAAGTTTGGGATGGCGATTGGGAGTTCGAGTTTTGACCTGCGATCGCGCCTGGGCTGCTCTCAATCTGTCTGTCGATGTGCAGGTAATTCGCTGATGAGAGACTTATGCTGTTCGGTTAAGGGAAGTAGGGGATTTCAACCGCCCAGCTAACTGTTAAGTTGACTTGTTTAACAGTAGATGTATCTACCGCTATACCCCCTGATGACCCGGATTTAATATCACAGGACAACCCAAAACCTAATACCTAACACCTAATACCTAACGCCTATCCCAACCGCAAGACTTATTCAGCAGCCCTTAGTTACAATCTTGTCCGCCACTATTAACACAAAACGCAAACGCCAAAAATCGGTTTCTCTCGCCTCCTGTTTCTTCCACTCCCTCCAGTATCTGATTCACTTTGAAGAACAATCCCCCAATTTTTTGTTGGTCTTGCATACTCTGTTGCAAAAACCACTCGGTAGTCGAGAGCGTTTCAAAGGTCATCTGTTGATTCTTAGCATATTGCATGATTAACGCAGACACAAGTTCTTGCTCAGATGCCGCTAATTGTTGATACCAGCTTTGATATAGATCTAAGACTTGTTGAGTCGGATCATCACTATCACTGACATTCCCATCGATACCCAGAACATCACTGAGATTATTAACAGTTCCATCAACTGCTCTTCTGGTATTGTTGATTGTATTCACGGCATCATTGACATCCCGGATCAGGTCGCCAAAACCAGCTAAAGATGTCATCGGGCTAAGACATACCGCCAAAACTGCTAATAACCCACTCGATACCCAGCGTTTTTTCATAATTTGTGACATTAAATACTTATGATCTAGAAGATAAACTTAACACACTTAATTTTTTAGTGTCAAGGGGAGCATCCCCATCATTGCAATGTTGTCAAAACAATGAATTAAAGGCACGGTTCGCACAGGTGTCCAAAAATCGCAGTTTAGTCGATGAGTTGATCGCTGAACGTCGCGAAGCTGCGAAAAAGGAAGCTACAGGATAACGGTAGTTTTGGATGCTTCGACGTTGCTGGCTGATCTGAAGGTTAACCGAGTCGGTGATATCAAGTGTAAACTGAGCAGAAGTCGTGCATAAAGTCGATGGCATGGTGGATGAGTTCACAGGTTATTTCTATGGGATAGATGTTGAGCCAAGGGAGTCGATAATATTCCTAATATTTGGTTAACTTCTTTAATAAAGTAATCGTTTAAATCAATGAAAGCTGTTTGATCAACTAACTTGATAAACTTCCAAATCATTCCTGTCGTCACGGCGCCATAGATAACATCAATGGGAATTTCACTTTGTTGATTGAATCGTTGGGCAGCTACCATTTCAGCAATGCATTGTCCTAAACCACTTTTAATATTTTCGTTTTTCGCTTCTACCAGGGTAACGACTGGGGCATAGATTTCATACATTTCGGGGGAAGCGGTAAGAATGTAATCACAGTATCCATTGAGTCCAACGGTTGGGTCTACGTTGAAGTCTGTGCCAGAAAAAAAGCCGACTTGGAAGTTGAAGTGTCGCCGGACTTCTAACAAAACGGGGGCAATAATTAATTCAGACCGCGCTTTTTCTGTGTTGATTGCATTGGCAAGGGGTAAAAATTCATGCAGCGTGGTTTTGAGATAGTCGCTGGGTTCAAGAGGGGGAATGTCAGGAAAAAGGCGGCTGGTTTCGTCTATCGTTAGATTAAATGTGGTTTTGACTTTGCTGAGTGACCCTTTTCAATTCGCACTTCACCCCGAATCATCGCTAACTGTGTTTGTCGTAATGCTTCAGCTTTAATCGGCGCTTGTTTTAAGTAGGAATAAAAGGTGGTCATTAATCCTAATGTGGCTTCATCGCTGACATACCAGAGACTTCCCACGGCAGATTTAACCCCTGCTTGTACTGCTAATCCAGTAAATCCTAACTCCGCCTCTTCATCCCCTAAAGCAGTGCGACAGGCGCTTAATACCATCAGTTCCACCGGGGGGTTCTTTAATCCCAGTTCTCGGATTTGGTCAAGGGCTAATTTTGTCTGCCAAAACTGAATATAAGAGTTTTCGGGTTTGCCGGATTTAAATTCACCGTGGGTGGCTAGATGCAGGATGCCAAAGGGGGTTTGATTCCGAGCGGTTTTCAACTGTTGGGGCGTGAATGTAGTATTGAGAAACGATTGACCCTGCCAGAGTTTCTCCGTAATTATTGATAACTCTACCGGAACGGCAGGTAAAGGATTTTTGTCGGTAAATTCGGATGCCCCCATTGCCAATACTGCCAGATTCTTCACATCCACATAGCGAGTATCCGTCAAGGAAATACTGGGCATTAGATTAACATTGTATTTCTCCAAGAGAAACTGCTCCCCATCATGCAAAATTGCCATGGGTAGGGAACGTAAACCACTATCAACCAGAAGGGAAATAGTATCAATTTGGTGGGTATTTAACTCCGATTCAATGGGAGCAACTAACCATTGATAAAGCTGTTGTGCCGCCGGGAGGTAAGGGCGAGGAATGCGAATATCGGTGACAGCGCGACGTAACTGTTGACTGGTTTGGAGAACTTTTTCTCGTGTTGCACCGGGTATGGGACGGCGTATGGGTTGCCCTTCAGCGGTGACAATAATTAATTCTAGTTGATCCTGACTGTTGTCGCGTTCACGTTCAGGGGTTTCTAGTTTTTTGTTGAGGTCTAATCCGGGGGTTGGTGTTAGTGAGGGGGCGTTACTGGGAACAAAAACAGCATAGAGTAGTGCGGGTTTCGTTCCCGTTTCTTGTTCAATTCGGCGGAGGATGGCTTGGGATTCGGCTTGGTTGGTCGTTGGAGTGTCGGAAAACCTTAAATAATCCTCATACTGACGAGTAAAATACTCCTCAATTTCTGCCACAATGTCGAGTTTTAGGTCAGGAATTTGAGCTTGGACTATTGGGGGTGGGTTTTGGGGCAATTGGAGTAGGTTGACGGGATTAATCGTTGAATTCGGGGACGAGTCATTGATGGGATTGACAGGATTAATTGTTGGATTGACAGAGGAATCATTGATGGGATTGACAGGATTAATTGTTGGATTGCCAGACGAGTCATTGATGGGATTGACCGGATTAATCGGTTGAGGAGTTGAGGGGGATTGGGGTTCGGGTTGAGGAGTTGATGGCGGTTGAGTTGGGTTATCTGTGTTGGTTAAATCAAAGGGTGTCAACTGTAAACCGTTGGCGGTAGCGATGACTTGATAGTTGCCCGCAATTGTATTTGCCGTAACCGGATTCTCGGCGATACCTTGAGGATTGGTGAGGACGGTTGTCCCGTTACCCAAACTGCTCGATGCACCACTCGATGGGGCATTGAACGTGATAGGCACACCTGGAATCGGCTGATTAGCAAAGTTCTCTAACACTTGCACAGTCAATGAGTCAGCAAAAGCCGTATTAACGGGTGTACTTTGAGGCGAACCTGTGACATTTAAAGTAAAGCCTTGGGACTCAAATGCACCAATATCAACGAGGTTATTAATAATGCGGGTTGCTCCTCGTTGGTCTGTCGTTATACCAGGAGGAATATTAGCATTATTCCCCGCATCCAGGGCGGGACTCCCTGAAACGGGGGCATGAGTTTGAGTTGAGCCGCCATTGTCCGCTAAGGGAGCAAGAACTTGGTTAATGTCGGTGATACCTAAACTGGTAAAGGTGAGGTCACTCCCTGTACCGATAGTACCGTTTGCGCCTGTGGGGTCGCCGATGAGGTTATTTGCATCACCATTAATAATAGCTCTACCCGAAACATCAGGGTGAATCCTACCGCCGAGATCAAAATTACCGGCAACAATGCTGTTGCGGATGGTTAAAGTGTTGCCGCCCAAATTATAGATACCACCGCCATCTCCTCCTCCATTGGCATCGGAGTTGGCTGTGTTGTTGGTGATAGTGCTGTTAATGATTGTGCCGCCACCACGGGTATTAATACCGCCGCCGTCACCTGTTGTTGTATTGCCACTTATGGTGCTGTTGATAATGGTTACTCCACTGCTGCTGAAAAGACCGCCGCCAAGTCCGACAAGACCGTCGCTCAATGCGCTTGCCGAATTTCCATTGACAGTGCTGTTGGTCAGGGTTACGGTATCTGCGCTGCGAATGCCACCACCAAGATTGTCACTCACCGTGCTGTTTTCCAGTAGCACCGCACCATTACTGAGAATGCCACGAACAGAATTACCGCTCAAAAATATCTATGCAAACCTATGCAAGATACGCCGTCATGCGGT
>CAZNNK010000517.1:0-5281 GCA_964574085.1 uncultured Coleofasciculus sp. | reverse complement strand
TTCCGGTTTATTTATTGACCGCCAATGTCGTCCGTCAGATTATGCAAAATTTGGATTTAGCAGAAGGGAAGACAGAAGAGAAGGCAGAGGGCACAAGTATGTCCTCGAAGGAAGTGAAGGGGCAGAAAGCAGACGGAAATAATGCCGATGTAGACGGACAGAATATGACGAAGGCGACCCCTTATGAGCAGAATGGTAAGCCGCCAACAGTCGCATTCAATACCCATTCAACGGTTGTCTATAGTCTAGTTCATGCAGTTCCTGGACGGATGCGTTTTCGTGTCCCTAAAGTGGCTGAAGATTCAGCCTATCTGCGGCGATTGCAATCCTTAGTGAAAAAAGATGACTGGATTACTCAGATGCGCTGCAACAGCACCGTCGCATCGGTAGTAATGACCTACAACCCGATGCAGGTTTCCGAAGCGGAGGCTGGGTTACATGGCATTAGTCTAATTCAAATCGCCGCTAATCCTGACTCCAGGGAGCCGGGAAGCGGGGGAGCCGGGAAGCCAGGGAACCGAGGCGCAGAGGATGTAGAGACGTGCCATGACATGTCTGGGAGCCAAGCAGCAGAGGAGATTGCCAGGGAGCCGGATCTGCCATCACCGGACAATTCAGCGGAGACAAATGCGTTGACTCCTCCGGTGCAGGTAGAGGAAGCGGATCACAGCAGTGAGGAGGCTGAGGAGAGTTCTGTTGATCAGGATGTACAACCAGCCAACACCGATGACTCGGTTACTGATACATCAGAACCAACGGAAAACGCTCAACCCGCGATCGCAACATCAGTCAGTCCTTGGGTGGAATTCAAGTCAGCCGCGCTTTCCACCATGCTCAGATTGATGGCAAAAACGCCAATTGTCGGCGTTTGATCCCGGTTTTGAGGCAAAACGGGTAGGTTTGGCGAGTATTGTTTCCCCCCTTGATCGGACTCAACCGATCCCAACCAAAATTTTGAGTTGTGATTTTCACCCTAGGGAGAGCCTTGGCTCCCGATATTGCTCACCAAAATAAATTCTATTGACTAACAGAGAGGGTGCTGATATGAAGCCAGTGGTTTTAACATCTGACAATATTTCCCAGCAGCAGACAACCGTCGTGAAACTTAAACAATCGCCAACTGTTGTTAAGCAGACAAAGCCAAAAACACGGCAGTGTCCGGTAACCTATCGAGTGGTTCACTCCACACCTGGACGAGTGCGGTTTCGGATTCCGCGCATTGCTCATGATTCCAACTATGCTCAACGGCTGCAACGGCTTTTAGCCGCAGAACCCCAGGTTACATCGGTGCGGTTAAAACCAGCCGCTGCATCAGTGGTGATTCGGTATTTACCCGGTGAACCGGATCGCCAGATGCGTTCCCGGTTAGGGAAACTGATTCAGCTTGCCACAAATGCAGCGCTCACGATCCCGGAGACTACAACTCAGTCGGAGAAGTCACCGGAACCCGGAAATTGGTCTCGATTAAAATTACCGACGTTAGCCACAGTGATTTCTCTGATTAGTGGTCCGTTGGGGTTATCGTTCCATCCTGTAATTGTCGGCGGTGCAATCGCACTTGCCACAATCCCAGTAGCGCGACGGGCGCTGGAAAGTATTACTCAGGAACGCCGATTCAATGTGGACTTTCTGGATCTAACGGCGCTGACAATTATTACCGCTCAACGCCATTTCCTCACCTCCTGTAGTATGTTGGGGCTAATTGAACTGGGTGAGGCAATTCGAGAACGCACGGCGCGTTCCTCTCATAGTCAAACCTTAGACTTGCTCAGTTCCTTGGCGCAAGTTGTTTGGGTGGAACGGAATGGCGAAAAACAGCAAATTCCGATTGAACAGGTACAGCCAGAAGATACAGTGATTGTGTATCCGGGGAATCAGATTCCCGTGGATGGGCAGATTCTGCAAGGCAAAGCCCTGATTGATGAACAAAAACTCACAGGTGAAGCCATGCCCGTGGTGCGAAGTGAGGGGGATAGCGTTTATGCCTCTACGTTGGTACGGGAAGGACAACTGTATATTTTAGCCGAACGCATTGGTGCAGATACGCTGGCAGGGCGAACCCTGAAGTTACTGCAAGATGCCCCGGTTCATGATACTCGTGTGGAAAACTATGCGGCGAAAATTGCCGATCGCATGGTACTGCCGACTCTATTATTAGGGGGGGCTATTTTTGCTCTAACTCGGAATGCGGCCAGGGCGGCGTCGATTTTAACCATTGACTTTGCTACTGGGATTCGGGTATCGGTTCCCACTACTGTAATGGCGGCGATGTTAAGTGCAGCCCGTCAAGGGATTCTATTGCGGAGTGGGCGGGCGTTAGAGCAATTGGCGCGAGTGGATGCGATCGTTTTTGATAAAACGGGAACATTGACCCAAGGCGATGTGGCAATGATCGGGATTAAAACCGCTGATCCCGCCATTTCTGAATTAGAGGTGCTGCGACTGGCGGCGGCGGCGGAACAACGGATTACCCACCCGGTTGCAGAAGCCGTGATCCGTTATGCCAATTATCAGGAGGTGATTATACCCCAGCGCGGTGAGTGGGATTACCAAGTCGGTTTAGGGATTCAGGCGCAAATTGAAGGACAGACGGTGTTAGTGGGGAGCGAACGCTTCTTGGTGAAAGAGGGAGTTGACCTCGAGTCATTCTATACCACCCATCCTGACGTGAAGACAACCGGGTATCCGACAATCTATGTGGCAAGTAATGGCAGACTGCTAGGGGTATTGCAATATACCGATCCCTTGCGCCCCGAAAGTGCCGAAGTGATTGCCATGTTGCGGGATGAGATTGGGGCGGAGATTCATATACTAACCGGGGATAATTGTCAACGGGCGGCGACTGTGGCGGCTCAATTAAATATTCCTCCCAGTCATACCCACGCCGAAGCCTTCCCCCAACGCAAAGCCGAAGTCGTGCAGCAGTTACATGAAGCGGGGAAAACGGTGGCGTTTGTTGGGGATGGACTCAATGATTCCGCCGCAGCCTATGCTGATGTATCAGTATCCTTCCGGGATGGATCGGATATTGCCCGCGAAACCGCCGATGTGGTGCTGATGCAGAATAACTTGCAGGGTTTAGTCGAAGCCATTACCATCGCCCGGAATGCTAAAGAGATTATCCGCCAGAATACCAATATCGTCGCTGTACCCAATTTATCCGGTTTAGCGATCGCGGCGACGGTGGGATTAAATCCGATGACGGCAACTTTAATTAACAATGGCTCTAGTGTGATTGCTGGCGTCAACGGATTACGCCCTGCACTCAAGGGGGACAAAGCGGCGATTGATGTGGAAGCCACGAGTGACTAATTTGTCATTTGTCATTTGTCAGGGAATAGGCAATAGGCAATAGGCAATAGTAGAGACGTAGCATGCTACATCTTCCCCATCTCCCCCATCTCCCCTATCTCCCCTATCTTCCCCATTTCCCCCGCTCCCCTGCTGTCTCAACCTAAAAGTTTTCAATCTATATTTGGAGGTGTTTTATGAGTTTATTCGATCTCGAAGATTTAGTCGAAGACATTGGTATTCCCGGTGTCCTCATCGGTGTTGGTGCTGTGGTTCTTGCACCGATTTTTGGTCCAGCCTTGGCGAAAGCAGGCAAACCTGTTGCTAAAGCTGCGATTAAAGGTGGCATTGTGTTCTATGAAAAGAGCAAAATTGTCATGGCAGAAGCTGGCGAAGCCTTTGGCGATTTAGTCGCCCAGAGTAAGGCAGAACTGGCGACGGAACAAGACGAGAGTAGCATTGTCCAAGTGTCCAATCATCCGGAAACGAACTAACACTGTATCCCTAGGATCATGCATTTTCCTGGGTAGGTTGTTAGAATAACAGTTCCGGAAAAGTTTTTTGAATGAAGGAGGTAGATTATGGCTTTTAAAATAACTGATCTGTTTGAAGATCTGGGGGTTCCCGGTGTTGTGGCGGGTATTGGTGCCGTTGTTGCTGCGCCGTTGCTGATTCCGGCTGCTGTCAAGGTGGGGAAACCTGTTGCCAAAGCGATGGTCAAAGGTGGAATTGTCTTTTACGAAAAAGGTAAAGGGATGATGTCAGAAACTGGCGAAGTTTTTGAAGACATCGTGGCGGAAGCGAAGGCAGAATTGGCTGAACAAAAAAGCCAAGCCGAATTGGAACCCGCGCCGAATAGTGAAGGTTAATTTAGATTAACCCTGTAGAGACGCGCCATGGCGCGTCTCTACTACAATTCACGATGCACAATTTATAAGGGAAAATTAATTATGATCATAACCAATAATTCTAAAATGCCAAAACTAAAGGAAACGACGCCCGAAATGGGTGTTTCACCTATTTATGCTGAACTGATTAGTCAAACGCCAGGGCGAGTGCGATTGCGGGTGGCTCCAGAGTATCGCCAATCTCAGGACATTGAACCGCTGATCAAGTTGTTAAATGAACGTCTAGAGATTTATCGGGTACGAGCTAATATTCAAAGTGGCAGTATTACTATTTTTTACGCCCAAGATCATATTAACTTCGAGGGAGTTTGGGCGATTTTGCAAGATTTAGGAGTTACATTTAGCCAGATTCCTGAACAACAACCGCGACGTTCAGCTAACGGTCAATCTGATGCGGCGGCGAGTGTAACTCATGCCGTTACTCATTTCAACCGTCGTGTGAGACGGGCAACAGATGGTAAGGTGGACATCAGATTTTTGATTCCGCTGGGTTTTAGTATTTTAGCGATAAGGCAATTAATCGTTAAGGGATTGATGATCGAAGTGATTCCTTGGTATGTTTTAGCGTGGTATTCCTTTGATAGTTTTATTAAACTGCATTATACCAGCGAAATTCAGGAATAGTTGCAGGTTTGTAGTTTGTAGTTTGTAGTTTGTAGTAAGGGCTTTAGCCTATATCAGGGTTTGCCACCCCAACCAAAAACCTGCAAAAATCAAGGTGTCAAGGAGGAACGGTTGATTGAATACCAGCAATAAGCCGGAAAGAGCGATCGCGACGCTTGAACGAAGAAAACCTATTGCGATCTGAAACCTACTATCTAACACTTACTCTCACCACAAAACTTATTCAGCAAGCCCTATATAATTATCGCTGGCATTAGTTAGGATATATCAGAATTTAGTAGAGATATTCCGGTGGAATGTCTCTTTTTCCATAAAGGTTTGTCGTGGGTGACAGGCGTTTATGGCGCTAAAGCGCAACTACAAGCGCAACTACAAGCGCAATTATAAGCGCAACTACGAACGTGGTTGTGGCAATTTTCAAAAATGAAACCCTTGCTATACCTGGGTTTCGAGCATTT
>CAZNNK010000516.1:0-5294 GCA_964574085.1 uncultured Coleofasciculus sp. | reverse complement strand
GTGCAGGGGAAGCTGGGGGAGATATTAGCTGTTCAGTTATTTCTGCCTTCTTGCACTAGGCTATGGGTGGGGTCGAACTATGGAAAGACACGACCGGGATGAGTCATGGGGGCGCTGGGATTGTTGTAGATCTCCCATTCCTCAATCCCCCGATCGCGTAAAATGGTTTCGGCTTGTTGAATTTGCTCATCTGTTCCTTGAACCAAGACCAAATAATCCCCAACAGAAAGGCGATCGCTATATTTTTTGGCTTGCTCTTCGGGAACGCCTAAGTTGGCGAGTATACCGACCAAACCACCAGCAGCCGCACCAATGGCTCCTCCGCCTAATGCAGAAGCGATCGCAGCAGCTTCGCCTCCCACAAATACCACCGGACCCACCCCAGGAATTGCAACGGTGACTAACCCAACCAGTAATCCCGTTAATCCTCCCAAGACACCCCCAGCAACAGTTCCAGTGGCTGCATCTTTGGCTGTTTCATGACTCACGGGATCGGTGACTCTCACTCCAGACACCTGATCGGGATGTTCGGCGTCTTTGGCAATAACCGAAACCTGGTTCATGTCAAATCCAGCCGCTTTTAACTCATCAAGCGCCTTCTTTAAATTTTGCTCATCAGAAAAGACACCAATCGCTCGCTGATTTTGCGTCACAGGTGCGGGTGCTGTTGGAGGAGTAACTGGGGTGACACTCGTCGGCGTTGCACCTAACGGTTCACCAAAGGGTCCTGTGTACGCTGCGCCTAGGGGTGTAGGAGAGCCAACCGTAGCCGCCGTTTGAGTATAACCTGGAGTGGGAGTATTCACTTCAGGACGCTCATACGTTCTCCACTCTTGAATACCGTGGGGTTTCAAGATAGAAGCCGCTTGAGTCATCGTCTCTGGTGTGCCATCCACTAAGATTAAATAATGTCCTTGTTCTAAGCGATCTTGGTAAAGTTTAGCTTCGGCTTCGGGAACTTCCAAGCCGATTAACGCCCCAAATAAGCCGCCAGCCGCGCTACCAACCGCCCCACCCAAAAGCGTATTACCAATCACTGAAGCGACTGCACCCCCGACTAAAATGGGTCCAACTCCAGGAAGCGCGATCGCACCCAGCGTCCCAATTAACCCAACAATACCGCCTGTAACACCTCCTGCAACCGCACCAGCAGCTGCACCTTCACCTGCTTCATTTTCGGTATCATCATGCACTTCAACACCAGCAATTTGCTCCTCATCCCGGGCAATGACTGATACTTGGTTTATGGGAAAATTGGCATCTCTCAGATGTTTGAGCGCCTCTTCGGTGGCTTGTCGTGTTGGAAAGACACCTACACCGCGTTGATATTGACCTAATGTCATAGTATCCGCCTCCATCTCTCTATAGGTTTTCACCCTGATACCCCTATTTCTACATTTTTGTGGCAGATATTCATCAATCGTGGGAGATAACCACTATTAGTCACTTGTCCATCTGTAGGAAGAAAGAATTGTGTGAATCATGCATGGGATGAGGTAGTCGGAGCAAGTTTAGTCACATCTGGGTAAAGTACGAAATGATCATCGTAAAACCCGCCCCTACATCAACACTCTATCGCCTGTTTCCTGACAAAGGACGTAGCTTGCTTCTCGATGAAAGCGAGTATGAGCAAGGACATAAGACCATTCCACGGAAATTGCGACTCAGGGGTTCGGTTCTACGACCCCGGAGAGATGACGAGAGCCAGTATCCTCATAGATAGACAAGTAGAATTGGCAGTTCATGGGGATAGATAGTGGTGCAAAAGTGGTTGTTACCAAACATCAGCGAAGTTTTAGCTCAGAATACGCAGATTGGAGAGAACAATCCGGTCGAATCTCAGGTTGAATCGACAACGGTTGTCATGGATAAGGGACAGCGCAGTGCGGCGAGTCAGCGGATGAGAGACGAACGGCGATCGCAGCGAGAATGGCAAAGTGCGATCGCGTCGCTGGAACAGTTACTCTTACAGGTTATTTGCCAACAGGATCAAGGTGACACCTCTACTTCCCTCAACGGGTTAGTTTTAGCCGGTCCTGCACCGGTTTTAAGTCACCCGGATCTGCTGTCTCAGTTCCAAACTGGGGTGTTTACCACTGAAACTGTAAACCCCTGGAGTTTTATGCCCTTTCAATTACCTCCGGCTCAATCTGAACAGGAACAAGGTACGGTTAATACGACTTATGAACTCCGTTTATTTCCGGCTGACTCACTCACTGAAGAACAGTTTTGCTTAGTCTTTACTCGTGGCTTTAGTTTAGTTATGGCGGCGGGAGAAGACCCAAATGGTGTACCTGGATTTCGCTTCTCCTTTGATCCAGAGGACGTGCAAAAAGCTTGGGCATCGCTTTATCCGCGATTATTGTTAGCCAATCCTCATCAACTGAGTTATTTAGATACATTCGTTAAGCAGTTTGCGCCTCAGCCCCCAAATTATAAAATTGTCATGGAATTTGGGCGTCAGTTGCTACAAAACATGCCCAAATCTTCCCCCGAACCCCAGAATGAAACCATAGCGGTCACTCCGATTAATTCAGTTACTCAAGCCTCTAAAGACTCCTCTTACACGGAGACAATTGAAGACCGGGATTGGCAACCCTTGGCTAAATCAGAAACCCGTGTCAATAATCGAGTTTCCCATCTTCGTGAAGCCACTCCCGATGTGGAACTATTGCAAGCCTTAACTCATGAAATCCGCACGCCGCTGACGACGATTCGCACCTTAACTAAATTATTATTAAAACGTAAAGATTTAGCCCCAGAAGTAATTCGGCGTCTGGAAATTATCGATCATGAATGTACTGAACAGATTAACCGCATGGAGTTAATTTTTAGAGCCGTTGAATTAGAAACCAAAGCGGTTAAAGAAGCCCCGGTTAATCTCACCTCAATGTCATTGGCTCAAATTTTACAGACTAGTATTCCCCACTGGCAAAAGCAGGCACAGCGGCGTAATGTCAGCTTGGATGTCGTATTGCCGCAAAATCTGCCCACCGTGGTGAGTAATCCGGCAATGTTAGATCAGGTGTTGACGGGTTTAGTGGAGAACTTTACCCGCACCTTACCCGCCGGCGGTCATATTCAGGTACAGGTAACACCCGCTGGAGACCAGTTAAAATTGCAATTTCACTCTCAACCTGATCCAAATAATTCTGGGAATTTGGATAAGTTTGGGCAATCAACCTGTCAGACGTTAAAGTCAATTGGTCAGTTACTGATGTTTCAGCCAGAAACAGGCAGTTTAAGTTTGAATCTGAATGTAACTAAGCATTTGTTTCAAGCCTTAGGCGGTAAACTAATTGTGCGTCAGCGACCGCAAGCTGGGGAAGTGATGACGATATTTTTGCCTTTGGAAGTTACGAATAATAGCAGTAATCAAGAGGGAATATTGGTATAATGTTGCAGGTTGAGTCCTTGGAACAAAACCCAACGATCTCAACGGGTGACAAGACAGCTAAAAAAGAGACAGGGTGTAGGGTGTGGGGTGTGGGGTATGGGGTGTGGGGAAATTCACCAGGTTTATTTCCACATTGACGGTGACGAAAAGAAAGCGGAACGAGGAAATTCAAATATCATTCAAAAGTAAGCCAAATTATTCCCAAATTGTCGAGTGCGTTAGCGCAGCGTAACGCACCATTATTTTGTCGGGTAGCACAGACGTTTACCCCGCTTGTTAGTCAGGCATGGCGCGTGATACCAAGCGTTCTAATACCAAATCCGGGTTAGCTACCCCCCTGATAAACCAGTCCGCGCAGGCGGACTTTGTTTGTGTAGCAGCGATTTCAATCGCCTCCTCAAAAAGGGGTAATAAAGGCTATCTTTTCGATTGCTAAACCCGCCCCGACAACCTGTCTCATTGATCATCGCCAACAACAGGCAATAATACTTTAAATGTCGCTCCTTTCCCTACTTGACTGGTTACCGAAATTGACCCGCCACAACGTAATAACAATTGCTGCACAATGGTTAATCCCAAACCCGCTCCCATTTCTTCCCCAGGAATGGGGCGTCCTCGATAAAAACTATCAAAAATCTTGGGAATTTCACTGGCTGCAATTCCGTTTCCTGTATCAGTAAATGCCAACTGAACATATTCCCCCTGAAGACTTCCCAGTACCCTCACCTGACCTCCGGCGGGAGTAAATTTGAGACTGTTGTGCAGTAAATTAATGGCGATTTGCCGTAACCAGGTTTCTAAACAGGAAACCCTCGGTAGATCAGCCGGGATCGTATAACCGACTTGAATTCCTTTCTCTTGAGCCAACGGTTGATAGGTACTCACCACACCGGGAATAATTTCTGCCAATTCCACGACAGATTTGACTCCTGCTTGGGGTTCGTCGGCTGCAACCAGATCTAACAATCCCACAATTAATGAATTTTGCCGATCGCATTCACCATTGAGTAGCTGTAGGTAACGTTGGCGTTGGGCGGGTTTGAGTTGCGGCGACTCCAAGAGACTTAGCGCCGTTTTCATATTCGTTAATGGGGTTTTCAGTTCCTGCGCCACTCGCCGCAAGAGTTCGTCTTTATGGCTAAGGTGATGGGTTAATTGAGTGATAGCGCTATCTTGTCCCGGTTCAGTCATTGTTCCTGACTGTAAAATTTTCCCTGTCCGCTGTAGTTGTTTGACCAACACCTGGGTGATTAATGTCTTCTCATCTGTCGCTTGAACCAAGGGAAATCGCTTGTCCCCGCCAGCAAGTAACTCATCGGGCGTACTATCTGCGATCGCAATACTTCCTCTGAGTCCTTGCAACACCCGATAGATCACTCGTCGTTCAAAGGTACAAATAGCTAGCCATGACTCAGGAGGCTGATTTCCAGGATTTTCCGCCTCAGGTAGCTGATCTGCCACAATCAAACTGGTCAATTGGTCAGACAGTACTAATAAAAACGATTCGCGTTTAAGCTGGCTTCCGGCGGCTAGCTGAATTGGAAACAGTGGAGCATCCGGATTAACGGCTGGGTCATCCTGAATCGCGATCGCATCAGTGGTTTCATCAACACAGTTACACCAATAGAGGGTTTGCGGAATACTCCTCTGTTGTCGATACCGCAACAGTTCTTCCCGCCAACCTGCAACGGATGGGGACTTCACCCAGATTGTGGCGGGGATTTTTTCTTCAATCAGTACATCAACCATGGCTCCGACCAAGGTTTTGAGTCCCACTGGACTGATTGAGAGAGACTGAGGCGTTGTCAAATTATCCAGGGTTAGCTGGTAAAGGGACAAATCCGGTGTCGGTGGTGGGTTCATTAGGAAGATGGGGAAGATGAGGGAGATGGGGAAG
>CAZNNK010000515.1:0-5299 GCA_964574085.1 uncultured Coleofasciculus sp. | reverse complement strand
GATTCCTCTCCGCCGATCAAGTCAAGCATTTCTATCACATCACCTCGAAAGAAGCCTTTTGGCCCATTCTGCATTCATTCCCCTATCACTTCACCTACGAAACCTCAGATTGGGAAAACTTTCATACGATTAACCGCCTATTTGCCGAAGCTGCCTGTGACGAAGCGGCGGATGATGCGCTAATTTGGGTGCATGACTACAATCTATGGTTAGCGCCCTACTACATCCGTCAGCTAAAGCCGAATGCGCGGATTGCGTTTTTCCACCACACTCCCTTCCCCTGTGTGGATATTTTCAATATCTTACCGTGGCGGGAAGAAATTACCGATAGCTTACTTTGCTGCGATATTGTCGGCTTCCATATTCCCCGCTATTCCGAGAACTTTGTCAATGTGGCTCGTAGTCTGCGCCCGGTGGAAATCGTCAAGAAAGAACCCGTCCCTGAGCATATTACCCCGACGGGAATTGCCTTGGCTGAGCCAGAAATGACCACTCAGCTACGATATAAGGATCAGTTAGTCAACATCGATCCCTTCCCGGTTGGTGCCAATCCGCAACAAATTCTCTCTATCCTGCATAAACCAGAAACGCAAAAACGGTTTGCCGAAATTAAGGAAAGCTTAGGCGATCGCAAGTTAATTATCTCAGCCGGACGAGTGGACTATGTAAAAGGCACTCGTGAAAAGCTAGAAGCTTATGGACGCCTGTTAGCGCGTCGTCCCGACTTGCATGGCAAAATCAATATGCTGGTCACCTGTGTGGCGTCGGCGTCGGGAATGCGGGTTTACAAAACTGCCCAAACTCAGATTGAGCAATTAGCTGGAAAAATTAATGGGCGGTATGGGAACTTAGATTGGCTACCGATTATGCTCTATACCCAACCCGTTCCCTTACCGGATTTGCTCTGTTACTACAAAGCCGCAGATATCTGCTGGACAACGCCTTTGCGAGATGGTTTAAACCTAGTGGCGAAGGAATATATCATCACCCACGAGAAACAAGAAGGTGTCTTAGTCCTCTCCGAGTTTGTCGGCGCCGCCGTGGAACTCCCTGATGCCATTTTGACCAATCCCTACTCCATTGATCGCATGGATGAAGCAATTGAGCAGGCGCTGGCGATGTCCCCAGAGGAGCAAAAGGAACGCATGGCGAAAATGTATGACATCGTAACCAAGTACGACATCCAGTGCTGGGCGGATCACTTGTTTGACCTGTTTGAGAAAACCAAACATCAGACCGCGAAGCAACAGCAACAGGAAGCCGTGGCGGTTTAAACCGCTGTAAAGATGCGCCATGGCGCGTCTGGGTGCGGGGAGTAGAGGTGCAAAGATGGGAGGAGGAGTATTAGGTTAACGTCCTTCCCTGTTTTCCCTCTTCTTCTCCTGTTTATCTCCCTTGTCTCCCCTATCGATTACTGATTTGCCACCGTCGCGACTAATGTGGAAGTTAGATGTTACTCAAACGGGATCATGCGTGATTTACAAACCATCCAGAACCAAACCTATGATCTAATTGTCATTGGAGGTGGCATTAACGGTGCGGGTGTTGTCCGAGATGCGGCTCTGCGAGGTCTGAAAACGATTTTGCTGGAGAAGGCTGACTTCTGCGGTGGTACGACCAGTTGGTCAACCCGATTAGTTCACGGTGGCTTGCGCTATTTGGAATATTTTGAATTCGCCTTAGTGCGGGAATCGTTACGGGAGCGAGAAATTCTATTGCATACCGCCCCCCATTTAGTCAAGCCCCTAATGCTGACGATTCCCATCTACAGCGATCGCTCTCGTCCTTACTGGAAAATTCAAGCCGGGATGCTCCTCTATGACATCTTGAGCTTTGAGAAAACCCTACTACCTCACCGAATGCTGCCCGAAAAGAAGTTTAAGCAGCTCTTTCGCCATATCGATCCCGATGGTTTAGTTGGGGGAGCGCAATATTATGACGGTCAGGTGGCGTATGCCGAGCGTTTGGCATTAGAGAATATTATCTGTGCCCAACAAGCCGGCGCAACGGTTCTCAACTATACAGAAGTTACCCAATTAGAACGCCAAGATGGTCGCATCGCCAGCGTTACCTGTAAAGATGCCTTAACGGGAGAGGAATTTACGGTTCGAGGGAGCGATCGCGCCGTGGTCGTGAATACCGCTGGTCCCTGGGTGGATAAAGTTTGTCAGTCTGGGGTGAAAAATGGACAATCGGCGCCCATTGGTGAGAAGAAAAAACTCGGTCCAACCAAGGGAAGTCACATCATTGTCCCTCCCTTCCCCGGTGCCCCCAAAACCACCTTATACGTAGAAGCGAAAACGGATGGTCGTCCGTTTTTTATTGTGCCATGGTTGGGTATGTATTTAATTGGCACCACGGATCTGCGCCATGAAGGGTCTCTTGACTCGATTAAGGCAGACAACGAGGAAATTGATTATTTACTCACCGAAACCAATCGGATTATGCCCACCGCCCAATTGTCCCGCCAAGATGTCAAGTTTACTTACGCGGGGGTGCGTCCGTTGCCCAATGAAGAAGGGAAGAAACCCGGAAGCGTTACCCGCAGCCATATTCTCTATGACCATACCCCAGAAGGTGTAACTAATCTGATTTCTCTAATTGGCGGCAAAATCACCACCTATCGCCAAGTGGGTGAAGAGATGGTGAATAAAGTCTATCGCAAGCTGGGACGCTCCGCTCCCCCTTGTCCCACCTACGAGAAACCCTTACCGGGCGCCATTTTACCCAGTGATCCGCGTCTGGAAAAAGCACTGCAAGACTATCGCCTCTCCTTACCCCTGGCGACAATCCATCACCTATTTGATGTGTATGGGGTTAAGGCGTTGGATATTTTAGCCTTAACCGACGAGGAACCGGAATTAGCAGCCGCGATTACCCCGAACTTGCCCGATATTAAAGCCCAGATTATCTATGCGGTGCAGTCAGAATTTGCGCGAACATTGGTGGATATTGCCCGTCGCCGTACCAGCTTAGCCATGCATACCAACTATGGCTTTGATATTCTCCCTGTGTTGACTGACATCCTGTCTCGCTATGGCGGTTGGAGTGCAGCGGAGTGCGATCGCCAAGTTGAGGACTATCGGACTTTCATGGAAGCCAATTGTATTCCCGATTACGCCATAACGACTCAGAAAGAAACCCAACCCGTAACTTAATCCGATCAGCAAAGGCAAAAGACGATGATAAGTTCTTTTGCCTTTGACCTAGAAATGATTGAATTCAACCGATAACATCTATGGTAAGTAACCTCTCAAACTCTCAATCCAGCTCATCTGGAGCAGATACAATCCCCCAAGGGAGTCAAGCTCATGCCCTATCTCATCGGAGACCGGCACCCGAAGCCACCCTCGCGATTCTGGGTACGGGGGCTTGGGGTAAAGGTTTGGCAACAATTGCCAGACATAAGAACCATGAGGTGCGACTGTGGTCTCGCAGTAGCACCGAATCCCTAGAAGAGATATTAGCAGACATTGATATGCTCGTTTCCGCGATTCCGATGAAAGGAGTGGCGACGACAGCGGCGAAGATTCAAGAGATTGGTTTGCCCGATTATGTGACCATTATTACCGCCACCAAGGGATTAGACCCAGAAACAACTCGTACCCCGTCCCAAATCTGGGAAGCCGACTTTCCCAACCATCCAATTGTGGTGCTTTCTGGTCCGAATCTCTCCAAAGAAATTGAACAAGAACTCCCCGCTGCTACCGTGGTGTCGAGTAAAGATATGGCAGCCGCTGAGGAAGTGCAAACGGTATTTTCCTCCAGTCTTTTTCGAGTCTACACCAGTCCCGACCCCATTGGTACAGAACTGGGAGGCACCCTGAAAAACGTGATTGCGATCGCGGTTGGGGTTTGTGATGGGCTAAAATTGGGTACGAATGCCAAATCTGCTCTAATTACCCGGGCGTTAACGGAAATTATTCGGGTGGGGACGCACTTAGGCGGACAAACGGAAACCTTCTTCGGATTATCGGGTTTGGGTGATATGCTTGCCACTTGTAGTAGTATACTCAGCCGCAATTATCGGGTTGGTTATGGTTTAGCCCAAGGGAAAAAATTGGAGCAAATTCTCGAAGAACTGCAAAGTACCGCCGAAGGGGTTAATACAGCCAACGTATTGGTACAAATTGCCAATCGCGAACAGATACCCATCCCCATCTGTCGGCAAGTTTATCGCCTACTCAACCATAAAATTACGCCCCAAGAAGCGGTAGAAGCATTAATGGAGCGGGATTTGAAGGCAGAATTTGGCGATTTATTCTAAACCGTTGATCAGACATCAGCAAGTCTAGGCAAAACGGGTCATATCTAGGCTTGCTGCTTACTTCCTGCGTCATTTTGGCGATAACACAGATTACACAGATTGAAGGGCATTCTGCCAGAGACTCAAGATTAAATGACACAGATGGACACAGAAAACTGAATAATTCCCATCAAAATCTGACCATCTTTTCCTGATTGACTGGTCAAGGTTTCATGGGCTTTGTCCTAATCGCTCATGTAGACTGCTATAACATCTGCTGTGAAATCAGTGGGACTAACCTCTCACATCCAAACTCTTACCCTTTTTAGAAATCTGTGCCATCTGTGTTTTTTTCTGGTATACTTTTCATCATGGGAAAATGTGCCTGCCTATAGACTCGATCCACAAGATATCAACGTCGGATACAAAAAGAGCGATCGCACCCAAGATAAGCTGTTATTGACATTGACATGAGCGATCGCCTTTGCCAGTATTACTCTTTTTTTTGTAGCAAATCGAGCTTAGTGGGTAAACTGTTCAACCCGTTTTAACGGGTTCCGTGCTTTTAGCCCCAACTTTAGTGGAGGGCTTAATTAAATTGTACGACTGAGGCGCGATCGCAACAGTCTTTGTCATCCCCTATAACTCTGTCTTCGCCCCAATTCTCTATCAGGATCTCAAGGTGATTCGGTAATACCCATGTTCGGGTGTTCATGGGACATCTGATCGGTAATTGCAGCTAAAAAAAACAGAATTAGGGCTTGACTTTCTTGGGGATTTTAGGTACTTTTATATCTTATGAAAATGTGCCGTCCTATAGACCCCTATCAACCGTAAGCCGTAGGGTGGGTTAGGCGGTATTCAATTAAGAAAACAAACCATTTAATTACCAATCCAACCTAACCCACCAAGTTATCTAACGAGTGAACAAAAGATTCAGGTGAGTCGAAACAATTAATGGATTTCCTCGTAACGATAGCAAGGGCGTAGTGGCGTGACACACCTTATTTGATGAATTAAATTCGGCTTGTAGTAAGGGAACCTCAGCCCTAG
>CAZNNK010000514.1:0-5306 GCA_964574085.1 uncultured Coleofasciculus sp. | reverse complement strand
CCCTAAAATAAAAAACCTACACCTGTTAGAGGGTTAGGGTGGGGTCAAACTAACACTGACAATTGAAGGGAATTTCCACCACAAACCTTGTACCACGTCCGGGTGCGGAGATACAAGATAAATTTCCTCCATGTTTTTCCACGACAATTTGATAGCTGATCGACAAGCCTAACCCTGTGCCTTCTCCTACAGGTTTTGTGGTAAAAAATGGGTCGAAAATTTGTTCCTTGATTTGTTCAGGAATGCCACAACCATTATCAGCAATGTGAATCAGCACAGAGTTGCGCTCCGATAATTCAGTCCGAATCCATATCGTCGGCGTAGGAGCATGATAAGGAAAAGAGAGTTCTGTCGATGCTGCACCCTGATTCTTATCCGCTTGTTCATCCTCGGAATTTAGAGCATCAATGGCATTATTCAGCAAATTCATAAAGACTTGATTGAGTTGTCCTGGATAACAGTCCACAGAGGGAATATTGCCATAGTCTTTGACGACTTGGATAGTAGAAGCGTGCGGCTTTAAGCGGTGCTGCAAAATTAACAGCGTATTCTCCATCCCTTGTTCAACATCCATGCATTTGCGTTCAGCTTCATCTAGGCGCGAGAAATTTTTTAGGCTGCAAACTAACGTTTCCAGACGGTTAACCCCGAATTGCATGGAACTCAGAAGTTTGGGAAAATCTTTTCTGAGAAAGTCGATATCAATGTCCTCAGTTAAGGCTTCAATTTCCGGTGCAGGTTGAGGATAGTGCTGTTCATAGAGTTGGACTAATTCCAATAAATCCTGAGCATATTGATTAGCATGATCAATATTCCCCGATATAAACGTAATCGGATTATTAATTTCATGAGCAACCCCTGCCACTAACTGTCCCAAACTCGACATTTTTTCATTTTGAATCAGTTTAAGTTGAGTCTGTTTAAGTTCACGCAGAGTTTGTTCAAGCTGGGTAGCTTTCTCTTTCAAGTTTGTTTCTGACTTTCGCAAGGCGGCTTCAGCGGCTTGGCGTTCCTTGAGTTCAGCCGAGACTTGCTCAAACAATGCCGCTTGCTGAATTGCCATGCTTAACTGAATGCTAAGTTTTCTCACACATTCAATTTCTTGTTGCTGCCATTGTCGCACTCCCGAACAGTGATGGGCAACCAGCAACCCCCAAAGCTTTTGACCTTGTAGAATAGGTGCTATTAGGCTAGCCCGAACCTGAAGATCTTCGAGTAATTCAATGTGACAGGGGCTTAAATTAGCATTGTAGATATCGTCAATGACTCGAATATAACCGTCTTGGTAGAGAAGCGATGTCACTTCAGGATTCTTAAAAAAATCATCCTCGATTGTTTCGCCAGCAATCTTTATCCACCCTTCGCCAACTGACTCCACATCAACGGTTCCTGCCCAATCTGGGTCAAACCGATAAATCAGAGTGCGATCGCACTTTATAAATTTTCGCACTTCTGCGACGGCTGTATTCAGGACTTCATCCAGATTCAAGGATTGGTTAATTCGCTGATTTATACAGCTCAAAAGCCGTTCTTGCTTGGCTTGTTGCTTTAATTGCTGTTCAGTTCGTTTGTTTTGGGTAATGTCACGGAATGACCAAATTCTGCCGTAGCACGTTCCTGTAGCCGATAAAGCTGGCGTGGAATAAAGCTCGAAAATTCGTCCATCAGTTAGCTGAATTTCATCCTTATGAGTTAGTGGCGGATGCTGTTCCAGATATTCGACTTTACTAAACACTTTTAGCGGTTCAGCAATTAAGGGCAACACACATTCTAAAAATTCCTCTTTATCGGAGGATTTCATCATGTCATCAGGAACCTGCCACATTTGGCACAAGCGAGAATTGTGATTAATAATTGTGCCATTCGGAGCAATTACAATGACGCCATCTTGATCAGCCTCTTGTTGTGCCTTTAATAAAGCATGACTAGCTCGGAGTTCCTCTTGGGCTTGCTTTTGAGATGTAATATCAGTCTGGACGCCAACAAAATAGATCACGCGCCCCTTGGCGTCTCGAATCGGTGAGATCCCTAGCTCATTCCAAAAGGGGGTTCCATCTTTGCGATAATTCTTAAGGACGACCTTCACCTCTTGCTCAGTTCGTAGAGCCTGACGGATTTGCTTAACCACCTGCGGATCAGTATCGACTCCTTGCAGGAAGCGGCAATTGCGTCCAACCACCTCTTGACGGGAATAGCCAGTCATTTTCTCGAAGGCAGGATTACAATAGACAATTGGCAAATCCGGTTGGCAAGCATCGCTGAGGACAATGCCACAGCTTGCTGCACCAAGGATACGCTCATCTAAGCAAAGTGGCTCCTGAACTATTTTATCGAGGGTATTGGCGTCGAAAAGATGACCCGTTGAGGGTTGATGGAGGTGGGAAATCATGGCAGTAAGTCAGCAACGTGTAATATATGTAGGGGTCGAGGCGTATTCTTCTTAATTTAAAAACGCCTCACAAGAGATTCAATACACCCAAAGGATGAATTTACAGAACTTTACAGAAAAATCACCACACAGTTTATTGAATATAAAGATTCGGTAACAATATCCTGTTTTATCCGGACAAGAGTCAGTAGAGAAAGCCTGCACCCTATATAGTTACTGTCTGGAGACGGATCTAGACTAGAATCTAAATGCCAACTTTGATCGTTGAAATGTCAGCTCCAACCGTACCCGCTAAAAAATTTCTCCAACCCATTGACCGTCTGGCTTTGATAATCATGGTAGTGCTGAGTCTGTTAATTGGCATCGTGCTATTGACAGGCGATACCACTCGACCTAGAGTTAGGGATTTCAGTTGGCAGGACAAATACGTCAGTGCTGAGGATACGGCGTTTATTCTAACCTTTAGCCGTCCGATGAACCACGCCAGCGTAGAAGCCAATCTCAAAATCACGCCCGTTTTGCCAGAGGGTGAGGTGAGTCCCTCAGATGTGCCGCCAATTGAGGGCAAGATTAGCTGGGCGGGGCGGAAAATGGCGTATACGTTGCTTTCGCCGATTCCCTATGGCAATGACTATCAGATTCAGCTTCAGGGAGCAAAGGAGAAAATACCGGGGGTTGAAGAAGAAGGTACCGTTATGGAACCGTTTCAGGCAACCTTTCGCAGTCGCGATCGCGCGTTTGCTTATATTGGCGTTGAAGGGGAAGAACAGGGACGATTAATCCTCTATAATCTCACCCGACAGCAAAAAACCGTGCTGACACCTGCTGATCTGGTGGTACTGGACTTTAAACCCTATCCGGGGAGCGATCGCATTTTGTTTTCCGCCAATGACCGCCAAAATCAGGCAAAGGGGTTACTCACGGCACAACTGTATACCGTAACGACAGGATTGTCGTTTCCCTCTCCAGATCAGCGTTCTCTGTCTGAGAACACTGTTGGTAAGCTGGATTTGGTGTTAGATAGCCAAAACTATCAAAATCTGCAATTTGACTTATCCAGAGACGGACAAACCATTGTGGTACAGCGCGTGAATCGAGACGATCCCGCTGACTTTGGTCTGTGGATGATCCCCGCCGATGGCAAACCCCAACCCTTAGAAAATCAACCGGGCGGCGAATTTTTAATTGCCCCCGATAGTGCCTCATTAGCCGTGGCGCAAGGACAAGGGGTGGCAATTTTGCCCTTAAACGCCGACGCCGAACCCCTGGACTTTCTACCCAAGTTTGGTCAAGTTCTCAGCTTTGCCAGCGATGGTTCAGCCGCGACAATGGTGAAATTTAATACCGACTACACGCGATCGCTGTTTTTGGTAAATAATCAGGGAACTGAGGAAGAACTCCTCCGCACAACCGGTTCGATTGTCAACTGTGAGTTCGCCCCCAATCAGGACACCCTCTATTGCCTGTTAACCCAACTAATTCAAGGGGAAGAGTATCGCGAGGAACCCTTTATCGCCGCCGTTAATCTCGACGCCGAACCTGATAGTGAGGAGAGTCTGGTCAAACCCTTAGTTGTGTTACCAGAACAGCGTGATATTCAACTGAGTTTATCCCCCGATGGGTTAGCCTTATTATTCGATCAGGTAGCCACCCGACCCGCCTCAGCGATTGACAGTTTAAGGAACGACGAAGGACAAGCGATCGCCACCGGACGTCTTTGGCTACTACCCTTAGATGAGTCGATCACCTTAGATACAGTACAACTCCAACCTGAGCCATTATTACCAGGATTTCTCCCCCACTGGCTACCGTAGCAGGGGAAGCTGGGAAAGCAATGTAGAGACGTAGCATGCTACGTCTGGAAGCGGGGGAATCTTTTGTAGGGGCGGGTTTTACCCTAAATGTTTCGTTTTACCCAAATGTCACTAAACCCGCCCCAACCTAGCCATTCAATTATCACAAAGGACAAATGACCAATGACCAAATTTAGCTTAACCACGCTGGGTGAGACAGCAACGTGGCAATAACCCGGACACCGCGTAGCTGATTAGAAAGCGGCAGATGACCTTTCGGGGCGCTGAGATCCCAGGTAAACTCATTGGGGTATCGAGTCCAGCTATTTCCGCTCTTCCAGCCGATTTTGGGCCACAGTTTTTCCCAGTTTTTGCCCACACCAAGCCAAAGTTCCCGCTGCACCGAGAATCCAAATTTACCTTGAGAGTGAACCACCCACAGCCTATTAATCGTCTGTAAGTCAGGAATCGGGAACTTCTCCACTTCGGAAAAATACAACCATTTTCGCTGCATGGCAGCCGACCCAGCTAACTCACAAAGTTTCTCTAATGTCAACCTATCCGCTGCCTGAAACTCTTGCTGGGCAAGTAACTGTTGTAGGGGAGCGTAGTCAATATCCCGTTCAGACATCAAGGGAACAATCCCGGTCGGAAAATGGTTTTGTAGGAACTCCTCAGTCTTGGCAGTCTTTGCCTGATAAATGGCTTGATATGCCAAACCGGAACTGAGACTGACAGGGGTAGAGGATTGCGCTTGCAGAAACTCCATTAAAACATCTAAACCAGCATCCCCCTGATTCACCAGTTCTGGAATGAGCTGGAGTTGTTTTTTCTCAGAACTTGACCTGAGTTGGTTACTCAACTCAGCAAGCTGGTTAGAGGTTTCGGGTACGGAGCCAGTCGTTTGGTCTATCATGAAGCGACGTGTTTGAAGTTGCGGCAACTAATCCTATTGTCGAGGCAAAGTGGCTCACTTGAACGCCTGAGACTTAAAATTGACAAAATTACTCTAGAACGTTGGTCTAGAAACCGCTTCCCAATCTCCCCAATCTCCCCCCGCTTGCCCAAAACCCCCCGCGAACCCCCACCACCCCACACCCCCGAGCCCACGACACCCCCCAACA
>CAZNNK010000513.1:0-5317 GCA_964574085.1 uncultured Coleofasciculus sp. | reverse complement strand
GGTGTATGAATACCTAACCTTAGGGTATGGTCTGACCACGAATGTGTTCGCTAACTGCTTTTATCTGATGACCGGATTCCACGGATTGCACGTCACTGTGGGGGTTTTACTGATTCTCGGCGTCTTGTGGCGTTCCCGTCGTCCCGGACATTACGGTGAAACCAAGCACGTTGGCATTGAAATGGCAGAAATTTATTGGCATTTTGTCGATATCATCTGGATTATTCTGTTTACCCTGCTTTACATCCTGACGCTGTTTTAAGTTAGGACTTACGCAAAGCCTTGATTTGTAGTGGCGTGGCACACCTTAATTGGTGGATTAGCATTGTAGGGGCGCATGGCGTGCGCCCGGTTTAACGATAAATCTATTCCACAATTTTAGCTGGGTCACGGCAGTAGGGTGTGTTAGCGTAGCGTAACGCACCTTGACCAACTTCTGGCGGTGCTGCGTAAGTCCTGTAAGTGATGGTAGAGGCGTAGCCAGCTACGTCTCTACTAAAACCCATTTAAAGTATTGCCTGTTGCCTGTTGCCGTTTGGACTTCGGCGTGAGCGCTCAGTCGAACGCTGACGCTCACGGAAGCCTAGCTTATTGAAGCTATCTACGACTCATTGGGAGAAAAACGTTCAGGTGACTAATCCCGACCTGCGTACCTCTTACTTCGCCACCGTCCAAGATTACTATCAGTTCTACATTGACCAAATGTCAACAGCACCATGGGTAAAAGGAGTTTACTGAGATATTGCACCAGTTTCAACAGAGCGATTAAAACTGCAATGACATAAACGAAACCAGCCGGAGCGAAGTCTGACAACAGCATTGCTGTCATGATACATTTAGGAGCAGGTATTTCTGGAATTACAACTATGACTTTACCAGAGCTACAGCGAGCTATTTACCAATTATCTGTTGAAGAGCAATTCGTGCTGCTAGAAACCTTAGTTCAAGCCTTGAAAGTTAGACACCCATCAAAATCGGAACGTCGTACCCTGGTTAATCAGCTACGAGGTTGTCTGAAAAAACCCGGTCAGCCAGTCCTAACCGATACAGATATTGAGCTGATGCGAGAAGACCGCTTAGTGGAGAAGTACCTCAAGTGAGAGTTTTGCTGGATACAAATATTATTCTCGATTTCTTTCTGGAACGGGAGCCATTTTTTCAGCTAGCTAGTGAAGTTTTTGAGGCAATTGCTGCCGAACGCATAGAAGGTTTAATTAGTGCATCCAGTGCAACGGATATTTTTTACATCTGTAAACGGCAGACACAAAATCTTGAACAAACTAGACAAATATTGACTCAAACGTTAACACTTTTGAGTGTCTGCCCTGTGGATTATACAGTTTTGAATACGGCTCTCAATTCCGGCTTAGTAGACTTTGAGGATGCTGTTCAAATAGCCTGTGCTGTTGCCCAGCAGGTAGATGCGATTGTCACCCGCAATCCCCAGGATTTTCAAACAACGGCAGTATCCATATTAACCGTGAGCCAGTTATTAGAGCATTTTAGATAAGCGCTAATAAACGAGTTTTCGTCGTTCCAGATATTCACTGAAGAGGTTACATGAAAACGATTACATTGTCAAGTGCGTAATGTGTGCGATATAGACGAATATTATGAAAATCGCGACCTGGAATGTCAACTCAATTCGCACCCGCCAAGATCATGTCTGTCAGTGGTTAACCGAAAATCCTGTGGATGTGCTGTGTTTGCAAGAAACCAAGGTAGTGGATGAGCAATTTCCGCGATCGCGCTTTGAAGACTTAGGCTATCATCTCTATGTGTCGGGGCAAAAAGCCTATAACGGGGTAGCACTGTTTAGCCGTAAACCTTTAGAAGCCGTGACTGTGGGGTTTACAGGCGTGTTAACGCCGGAAGAGGTGGGGGAATTAGACGGGCAAAAGCGGGTAATTACCGGGATTCTGGATGGCGTCCGCATCATTAACCTTTATGTTCCCAATGGTGCCGAGGTGGGAAGTGAGAAGTATGAGTATAAACTACGCTGGTTAAAGCTGTTAAAGGAGTATGTGCGATCGCTCTTAGAGACTCAACCTTATGAACTCTGTATCTGTGGGGATTTTAACATTGCACCTGATGACCGAGATATTCATAATCCCAAGAATAAAGACAAGCATATCATGGCATCTCCAGCCGAACGCCAAGCCTTAGAGGAGGTGTTGGCGCTAGGCTTAGGGGATGCATTTCGCAAGTTTACTCAAGAGGGGGGTCATTTTAGCTGGTGGGATTATCGCCGTGGTGGGTTTAGCCGCAATCGAGGTTGGCGAATTGACCATCATTATCTGACCCCTAAACTGTATGAAGCCGCAACCCGTTGTAGGATTGATGTAGAACCCAGAAAACTGGAGAAACCCAGCGATCATGCGCCAGTGATTGTGGAATGGAAGAGTTAGGAGAGTCTCGTGCGATCGCGGATAATGAAGGTCAAAAATGGGAAATGTTTGGGGGTGACCTTTTGGGATAAAAAATCGGTAGGGGCGACCCGCTTGTATCAATTAACAACACCAATCCACTCAATTTGATCGGGTCGCCCTTTATGTTAACACAGACAATACGCACAGGAGGTTTGTATGTATTTAGTGACAGGTGCTACTGGAGGATTAGGACGCCGGATTGTCCGGGTGTTACGAGAACGGGAATTACCTGTGCGGGCATTTGTCCGTTTATCATCGAATTATCAGGAATTAGAAAACCGAGGCGCCCAGATATTTATTGGGGATTTGCGCCACGATAAAGATATTGAAAAAGCCTGTCAGGGGGTTGATTATATTATTAGCGCCCACAGTTCTAGAGGAGATGCTCAAGCCCTAGATTATCGAGCCAATCGAGAATTGATTGATCAGGCAAAAGTGCAGGGGATTCAGCAGTTTGTCTATAGTTCCGTCTTAGGTGCAGAACGAGAGTATCAAAATGCACCCGTTTTTAAGGCAAAGCGAGCCGTGGAAAAATATTTACAAGGAAGTGGTATCACCTATACGATTCTTCGCCCTTCGGGTTTTGCCTCCAACCTTTTACCCTTAGCGGAACAATTTCGCCAAACTGGGGTTTATCTGCTCAACGGGAATCCCAAAAATCGCTCGTCTATTGTCAGTACCGATGATTTAGCCAAAATTGCCGTTGATTCGATTAGCATCGAAGCCGCACACAATCAAACCTTCTCCGTGGGAGGACCCGATATTCTTCAACGGGAAGAGATCCCACAGATTTTTGGTCGTGTCTTTAATCGGGAACCCATTATTATCAATCCACCCTTATTTGTCTTTGATGGAGTGAAAACGGCATTAGAGTTAGTTAATCCCAACGTTCGTAATGGATTAAATACACTGCGAACCTTACTCACAAATGAATTCTTCTGTACGGCGGAACAAATTGCCGAGATTGAGTCAGTCTACAATTTGAAAATGGAATCGTTAGAAAATTTTATAAAACGGTATTTAGTGCCATAATCTAGTTCGTAGTTTGTAGTAAGGGCTTTAGCCCTAAATTTTGTTAGGTTTCCTTCTGTAGGGGCGAGTCGCTGCACCTCGTAGGCGGTGTCTCCCATTACCTATCTCAACTCGCCCTTGCCCAAAGGTACGCTTGATGCAGGGCGACCCGATACAATTAAGTTAAGGGTTGGGTGATGCGAATTGGATGCGGCGGGTCGCCCCTACAACGTTGACCTTGACAGGCGAGGCTAACTAACGACTATCGCGCCAACACCGTTGTAACCCGAATCCTACACCCAGCGCGATTAACCCAATCACAGAGGTTGGTTCGGGTACTGAGGTTGCATCATCTGCACTCGTCAAATAATTAGCAACGGCAAAATTCTCCATATCGGAACCCGGGTTATCCGTGGATGTACTCAGAAGACTATTCGCCGAACCTGTACTATTGCTACTATTACCTGTCAGATCCCAACCAATAACATCAAAGGCTTGCAAATCCAAGTCACTAATACTTAAACGTTCGCCGCGTGCTGCTGTCGGGTCCATGATTCCCAAACTGCGGTTATCCTTCCAGTGACTAGCTTGGCGTCCATCTCCGTTATAGCGACCCGTGGAAAATAAACCCAGGTTTGTATCTCCCCCATCAATGGAAAAATACGCCTTGCTTCCGGCGGCTAAGTCCAGAATACCCTGGTTGGCACTATTTTCAGAGTAGCGAAACAGATCCAGTGGACTGAAGATTCTGTAGGGATCAAGTGATAATGGAGCGCCTGGTCCATCTTCGGAATAATAGTCTACAATATCCACACCGCTGACAAACCCCAACGCATGACCGATTTCATGAACCGCTACTCCCACGAAATCAATAGCATTGTTGGTAATTCCATCACTGGGATCAAAGTCGAAATTGAAATCACTATTGAATTGAATTGTTGCATCAGTTGAGCTATTGTTCCCACTCAGTAAACCAAGAGCCTTGGCATTTGCTCGGTTGATATCCAGAAAATAATTATTGGCGGTGAAATTATTATCCCTGATCGTATTACCCGAAAATGGCTCGGTCGTCAGAAAATCAAGAAACGAACCGGTTTGCAAATTGGCGACTGCCGTATTATCATCCGTAGATAATCGGTCATTACTTAAGGCATTGCGAACAGTAGAGTAGCGACTCCCAACTGTATTACTACTCGCCTGACCTAAAATGCCAGAACCCAGCGACTCAAAACCAATGTCAATGTTGACGGTAATATCATCGGTGAATTGATCAGACCAAAGATCTCCAGCCGCTGTGAATCCATCAATTGCCTGTTGAGACGTCCCCGATGACGGACTAAAGTTAAATTGTAGGGCTTGTGCAGCGGTTGCGCCAAAGCTGATTTCTACAGCAACAGCAAGAGCTGTCAATGGTGTGAGTGATCGGACATACTGACTCAGAAGTGAGAGCTTATTTGTCATGACTCGCCTAACTCAATAAGGTGTGTTCAACGATACACTCTATATCTATCCATTCAAGAACTTGGAGAGATTATTCTGGTTTGCCGTTGGTCAGGTTTTGTCAACTGAATTGAGTCCTGAACGGTTTACGACAATTGACCTAGATCTTCAAATTTTTAGCTTCCTCTTGTCTCTGATATTAACCTACATTGACGACAAGAATGGAGAGTAATGTTACAATAATTTAAAATGGCATGCAAATCTTTTTATTCTTTGTTTGAAGTTAATTATTGAACGATATTGGCATAGCATAGCTAACATTGTGGAAGAGGTTTTACCATGGAATCGGGCGCACATTGGTGGGGTAAAAGGGCGCACGTCTGTCATCCGTGTCAACTTAAGCCACAACCCTTGCCCATCCTAATTTTCAGCTACGG
>CAZNNK010000512.1:0-5337 GCA_964574085.1 uncultured Coleofasciculus sp. | reverse complement strand
TGGGGGGACAGATACAGCCAACGTCACGATAACGGTAACGGGAGTAAATGATGTACCAATTGCCGTAGACGATAGTGCCACGACCAGTGAAAATGGGGCGATTACGCTTAATCTTTTAACAAATGATAGTGATGTAGATGATAGCGATACTCTCAGTATCAGCACGATTGATACGACTCAAACACAGGGAAGTGTCACCTTAAATACAGATGGTACAGTTAGCTATAATCCCGGTACAGCGTTTCAGTCATTAGTGCAAGGGGAAACGGCGACAGATACATTTAGTTACACCGTAAGTGATGGGAATGGCGGAAGTGATACAGGAGTGGTGACGGTGACAGTCACCGGAATTGATGAACCGGATATTCCCGTTTCCTTTAGCGATGCCACAAATTTTGCTGTGGGAGATAGACCTCATGGACCAGGTATGGGAATAGCGGATTTCAATCTAGATGGAAATTTGGATATTGCCGTAGCTAATAACTCTTCCAATAATGTTTCAGTCCTTTTAGGTAACGGTAATGGTGGCTTTAGTGCTGCTAACAACTTTGGTGTCGCAAATAATCCTATATCCGTTGCTGTTGGAGACTTTAATGGCGATAGTAAACCGGATTTTGCCGTAACAAGATATGGTACTAACAAAGTTTCTGTGCGCTTAGGTGATGGGGCTGGTGGATTCAGCGCGGCTAGTGAATTTACTGTGGGAATGAATGCCCGCAACGTTGCTGTGGGAGACTTTAACTCAGACAATAAATTAGACTTAGCCGTTGCTAATTGGGGTTCTAAAAACGTTTCAGTTCTATTAGGCAATGGCTTGGGCGGCTTTAGCGGTGCTACAAACTTTGGCGTAGGTACAAATCCCCGCCAAGTTGCCGTGGCAGATTTTAACTCAGATCACCACTCTGACCTAGTGGTGTCAAATGGGGGTTCCAACACGGTTTCCGTACTATTGGGGAATGGGTCAGGTAATTTTAGTACAGCAACTAATTTTACTGTAGGCACTGATCCTGGAGGTGTGGCTGTAGCCGATTTCAATGCAGATAACCAACTAGATATCGCTGTTGCTAATATTGGTTCCAATAATGTCTCCGTTTTGTTAGGAAATGGGTCAGGGGGTTTTGGCGCAACGACTGACTTTACTGTAGGAACTAATCCTTTTAGCGTTACTCTAGAAGACTTTAATGCTGATGGTAAGCTGGATATCGTAACAGCCAATCGAAATTCTAACACTATCTCCATTTTGCTAGGAAATGGGTCAGGTAATTTTAGCAATGCCATAAACTTGGCTTTAGGAAATGATTCTACAGGTGTTGAGATTGGAGATTTCAATAACGACAGCAAACCTGACATCGCTGTTGCTAATACTGGTTCAGATACTGTCTCTATTCTCCTCAATACCAGTAACTTTCCTCCCATCGCCCAAAACGATACCATTACCACGGATGAAAATACGCCCCTAATTTTCAATCCCCTCACTAATGACCAAGAACCCGATGGCGATAGTCTCACCATTGACCGAATCGAAACCAATTCTACCCAAGGAATTGTCACCCTCAACCCAGATGGCACCCTTACCTACAATCCCGATACCGCGTTCAACTATTTAACCACAGAAGAAACAGCAACTGACACATTTAATTATGTGGTGAGTGATAGCACCGGACGCACGAATACCGCTACTGTCACCGTTACCATCACCGGAATTAATGATGCACCTACACTGACAGCCTTTAACAAAATTGGACAAGAAGATAGTGCGATCGCCTTCACCGATACTGACTTTATCAATGCCTATAGTGACCCAGAAGGCGATAACTTTACTGCCATTAAACTGCTTTCCTTACCCCAAAACGGTACATTAACCCTGAACGGTAATCCTGTTGGTGAGGGCGCAAGCAGTGAGGGCGCAAGCGGTGAGGGCGCAAGCCTTGCGCCCCTACAGAGTGGGTATATCTCGATTACTGACTTAAATTCCCTCACCTTTACCCCCGATGCTAACTATAACGGTAATACCAGTTTTGTCTGGAATGCTTCAGATGGTACTAACTATTCGACAGGAACAACGGTTAATTTAATCATCAATCCCGTTAATGATACTCCTGTGGCTATTGCTGATAACGCCACCACACAAGAAGATACTCCAATTAGTATCGATATTCTCAGTAATGATAGTGATATCCTCGATAGCGATACCTTATATATCGATACCTTTGATATCTTCTCCACCCAGGGTGGTACAATTACTCGTGATCAACGGGGTACTCCTAATGATTCAACCGATGACTATCTTCTCTATACCCCCGCCGCTGGATTTAGTGGCGAGGATAGCTTTAATTACACCATTACTGATGGACAAGATACGGATAATGCTACCGTTACCATTACCGTTAATCCTGTTAGCAACTTAACCCTATTTGGTACACCTAATAACGACACCCTCACTGGAGGAAGTGGCGAGGATCTCCTATTTGGCGAAGCCGGGGATGATGAATTACACGGGGGTACAGCCAATGACTTCCTCAGTGGCGGCGACGATGATGATCAGCTTTTTGGTGATGCCGGAGATGATATGCTCATGGGAGATGCTGGACGCGATCGCATGGAAGGGGGAGTCGGACATGATACGGTAGAAGGCGGCGACGGAAATGACCAACTATTCGGCAATTCCGGTGATGATATCCTATTCGGCAATAGCGGGGAAGATATCATACGCGGTGATGAGGATAATGATATCCTCTATGGCGGAGACGATCGCGATCGCTTATTTGGTGATACGGGAAATGATTTTCTCCTGGGAGAAGGTGACGCGGATATCCTGGTTGGCGGAGACGGCGATGATACCCTCGATGGCGGCGCTGGCGCGGATAAACTCTATGGAAATAATGGGGCGGATCAATTTATTTTACGAGTCGGAGAAGGAAGCGATACTCTCTTTGACTTTAACCCTGGGGAAGATGTCTTAGGGTTAGCCGGGGGACTCAGTTTTAATCAGCTTAATCTGATGGGTATGGGAAGTACCACCTTAATTCAGATGAATGGGAGTGGGGAAGTCTTAGCCCTGTTAATCGGTGTACAAGCCAATCAAGTCAGTGTAGCCGATTTTATCGTGGTTTAGGAATTATGCGATCGCGCTGATTCTATCAAAATTGACAGACAAAACCAAACCCCCTTGGTTTCCTTTCCCCGCCAAACCCCCAAACCGATTTTATCGTGGTATAGGAAGAATGCGATCGCGTCGATTCTATCAAAATTGACACACCAACCCCAACCGTAGGGGTTTAGTTTCCAAACCCGAAAACCGATTTTATCGTGGTATAGGAAGAATGCGATCACGCTGATTGCATCAAAATTGCCACACCAACCCCAACCCCCAACCAATTTCGTCGTGATTTAGGCATAATGCGATCGCACTTGTATTGGGGCTAAAGTTCCCCTACTACGAACTATGAACCTAATACTATAATACATCCGCAAACGCTGGACGCAATTTCTGATAACACCAAAGCCCCACGCCAAATATTACCCCAGAAATGCCAAACGCGACTACCCACTCTAACCCATGTTCCACTGACCCAACCAATACCAAATCCCGATAAACTTGAGCAATTACTGCCAGAGGATTCAACCAAAACACCCAATCCCGTAACCTTTCTGGAATCACTGACGCGGGATAGACAATCGGCGTCATATAAAACCAAAGATTCAAAATCACCCCCAGCGTCTGGGGAATATCTCGCAAAAATACGGTTAACCCAGCAGCCAAATATCCTAATCCGGCAGTTAACAACAACTGAGTTAACCACACTAACGGCAATAACGCCAACGTGGCATGTAATGTTCCTGAAGATATAGCCACTAACACAATCAACGCGGCTAATCCCAAGGCACTTTCAATAAATGTCGATAATACGGGAACCAGTGGCAACAGTGCCAAGGGAAACACCACCTTCTTCACCAAATTAGGTTGTCCGACGACTGAACCCGCTGATTGGGTTAATCCCCCAGTAAAAGCAATCCAAGGCAATAACCCGGCAAACAACCATAAGCCAAAGGCAATATTGTTATCCGCAGGTAATCCCTTCAGACTTAGCTTCACCTTGAGGACAATGGAAAACACGTAGGTATAAATCAGCAACTGCGAGAGTTGATTGAGGAGGGGCCACAAATTCCCCAATACTGAACCCTTATACCGTGCTTCCAAATCCCGGCGCACCAATGTCCGCAGTAGGTCAAATTTAACCCACCACTGTTCATTTAGGGGCAACCATCGCCTAACTTTACCGGCTTTCCGAATCACGCCTCGCATTGGCTTTAGTATCACGTATAACTTTAAACACTTTATCCTACACCCATACTTTTCCTGAAGCTGATTGAAGCGGAATGTTTCAAATTAAAGTTGACGGTTGAGATGAGGGAACGGGGAACGGGGAACGGGTAACAGTAGGGCTTTGGCGCTTGTTAACAGTTCTTAGTACAGTGGACAGAATTTATGTCTAGGTACTTAGTGCTACATTTGCGGCAACAGTGGCGGTAAAATACATCATCTGGTGTAGCGTCAGGAGAAGCCGTAAGCCTTGCAGCAATTATTACAGATTTCCCGACTCATCGATGCCTTCAACGAATGGGTTGGTCGCCTAACCTACTGGCTAGTATTATTAATGATCGCGATCGGTACCTGGAATGTCGCCGGACGCTATATTGGCTATTTCGTCGGTCAGAACCTCAGTTCCAATGCCTTTATCGAAGGTCAATGGTATTTATTTGACCTGGTATTCCTCTTGGGTGCCGCCTACGCCCTGCGCCATGATGAACATGTGCGGGTGGATGTGTTCCATAAAAGCTGGGCGCCGAAATGGAAAGCTTTGGCTGATTTAATCGGCACGCTGTTATTCTTAATTCCCTTTTGTTTAATGGTAATTTATTTCTCCTGGGGCACTATTCTCAATTCCTGGGCAATTCGGGAAATGTCGCCTGATCCGGGGGGATTACCCCGCTATCCGATCAAATCCATGATTATTGTCAGCTTTGTCCTCCTGATTCTGCAAGGGATTTCCCAAGGGATTAAAAACTGGGCAATTTTCACAGGCTATCTTACACCCCAGGAGGATCATCATGATGCTGGACTATGAATGGTTAGGTCCGCTGATGTTTGCTGGGGCGCTGGTATTTCTGTCCCTGGGTTATCCTGTGGCATTCTCTTTGGGAGGGGTGGCGATCGCCTTTGCGATTATTGGTGTGAGTCTGGGTGTCTTTGACCCCATCTTCCTGACTGCCATGCCCCAGCGTATTTTTGGGATCATGGCAAATTATACCCTCTTAGCCATCCCTTATTTTATC
>CAZNNK010000511.1:0-5351 GCA_964574085.1 uncultured Coleofasciculus sp. | reverse complement strand
AAGCGGGAGAATTACAAAATCTTGAGGTGGATGTTGCTGAAAACGGGAAAGCAGAAGGTTAAGCTCAATGGCACGCTCCAGCCAGCATTTTGGGATCACCGAAACCCTTGATAAGTAGGGGCGGCTGAATAAGTCTTGTGGTGTGCCGAACAGCTTATCTGCTATTTCCGAATCCTATCCAGATGAGATATCCTAACCAAATAACTCATCCTAACTGCTATGAAACCTCTACTAGCCTCGCTGATCGTCACCCCACTGTTTACGCTACTCAGTGCAGCGATCGCCCTTGCTGAAGTCCGCACTCAAGTGATTGAATACCAACAGGGTGATACTGTCCTCCAAGGCTTTCTGGCTTACGATGACGAGATTCAGGGAAAGCGCCCTGGTGTGATGGTGGTTCACGCCTGGAAAGGATTGGGAGATTACGAGAAGCAACGGGCAAAACAGCTTGCTGAATTGGGTTATGTGGCGTTTGCGGCTGATATTTATGGTCAGGGAATTCGACCCAAAACGAACGAAGCCGCCGCCGCCCAAGCGAGTATCTATCGATCCAATCGCCAATTAATGCGCGATCGCGCCCAGGCTGGATTACAAGTGCTACAACAGTATCCCCTGACGGATGGCAATCAAGTTGCCGCGATCGGTTATTGTTTTGGAGGAGGTACAGTCTTGGAATTAGCCCGCAGTGGTGCGCCAGTGGCTGGGGTTGTTAGCTTCCATGGGAATTTAGATACACCTAATCCCGCCGATGCTCAGGCGATTAAAGGTAGAGTTCTAGTGTTACATGGTGCAGCCGATCCCTTAGTTCCCGATGAGCAAGTTGACGCTTTTAAACGAGAAATGAATTATGCCAATGTAGACTGGCAAATGGTCATGTATGGTAATGCTGTTCACAGCTTTACTAATCCCAACGCTGGGAATGATCCCTCAACAGGAGTTGCCTACAATAAGAAGGCTGATCAGCGCTCTTGGGCGGCAATGAATCGCTTTTTTGCTGAATTATTTCGTTAGATTGATTAATCGGGTAGAAACTCGCTCGTTAGGAGTAACGTCAATGCTTCTGGAAAACATTAGTGTTGAGTAAAGGAATCGTACATTACACTATGCGTCACATTTTTGGCATCCTACCTCTGGTGTTTTTACTGCAAAGCCTTCCCGTTGTTGCCCAAGAGTCAACCCGCCTTGACCCCATTGAACAGGTAATCGCGGCTGGATGGATGAATCGCGATCGCGAGGGGGATTTTCAGGGACAACGAATTCTCAATCGAGCGGAATTAGCATCGATTTTAGTCAAAACCTTTGACTTAGAAACACGAGTCGCTCAATCAGAGGAACCCATTGCTGTTCTCGATGTGCCTACCTCTCATTGGGCATATCGCGATATCCAATTAGTCTTGCAAAATAACATTATGACGGGTTACCGTCAGGGACGATTTTTTCCCAATCAACGGGTTACTCGCGCCGAAGCATTTTCTATTTTAGCGCAAGCCTATGGCGTGTTTCAGTTTCCAGAGGATACGGTAGCGGAACTGCTTTCACGCTATCCCGATGCAGATCAAATCCCGACTTGGGCAAGAAAGTCGATTGCTACGGCTTTGTATGAAGGGTTTGTTAATGTCGATCCCTTAACTAATTCTATTGATCCTCTTGCCCCCATGACTCGTGGAGATATGGCTTATGCTTTAAGTAAATATCTGGAACGGCAAGAATCCACTGCGCCTATTCCTTGGACTATTGAGGAACCTGCGCCCCTGTAACAAAATGCCAAGGAAACAGGTTTTGACCCAATGATTTGAGTATAGGGCGACCGGAGGCTATTGAGCGAATTCGAGTTGTTCGTCTTAGCAAGCGGGTCGCCCTTATATTCCTCTATGATAGAAAAGAGCTGGTTTTGATGAAGGAATACCATGAACTATGAACCATGAACCATGTACAATCTTTGTGGTTACTTGGCTATTTTTGAACTTAATTTAGGAGAAAGAGTTATCCCATGGATTCTCAACCCTCTAATGCGAATAACACTCACTTAGTTTCCGCCGTGGTTGAGGCTACACTCAGCCAAAATCAACCCCGTCTCAATCAACTCCTTAAAAACGCGCTCTATGACATTCCTAGCGAACAACCTGAATCCTTGCGAGCGCAAGTTGCCAGGAATTTCCTGATTCAAGTGGCTCAACGTTTAGAGGAATCCCTGGGCGCGAAGCATCATATTCTGGCTTGGTTTATAGTATATGTCGGCTTGGGCAGCGCACTACCCGAGGCAATTCAAGCCGCGCAAATGGTTCTTGACGAAGGATTAAAACCGTTTGCCGATTTCTTTGTAGACCGTCAAGGGATTCATTTCTATAATCATGGCGATAAGGCGGACAACATCAATAAAATTCCGCCTCGCCTATCTGAGTTTACCCAGATGACTGTCCGGATTTCTCAGGAAGAAGTGCAGCAGGTTATGGGAAAATTCAGTTTATCGGAAGAGAAAGCCCGACAAGTCGTCTTAAATTTGAAAATTTTGGAGCAAAAAATGAATGTACCCTTTCAACAATTATTGACGGTTTTAGATTCTAATCAAGCCTTACTGAATCAGGTAATGACGTTGGATTTAACTAAACCCGATAATCCACAGGATTTTGGCATGTAACAATGATTTAAGGTAGCAGGCAACAGTGTCAACTGCCAGTTTGTTCTGCCAGACGCTTCTCGCATCACGTCTCTACATGCTTCCCAGACGTAGCATGCTACGTCTCTACATGCTTCCTCAGCTCCGAACCCTGCTGGGATAGAGGGGTAGATGGGGAAGTCGCCAAAAAAACTTGAACACAAGTTAAAAGTTGTGCTAGTATAAATAACTGTGAACGAAATGGGTCGGTGCCCGAGTGGTTAATGGGGGCGGACTGTAAATCCGCTGGCTATGCCTACGTTGGTTCAAATCCAACCCGGCCCATCACATCGCTCTAATGATTAGAGGGTGTGTGGTTAGAAGCGTCTATTATAGATGTATGCCCGTGTAGCTCAGTGGTAGAGCACACCCTTGGTAAGGGTGAGGTCACGAGTTCAATCCTCGTCACGGGCTTTGGGGAAATCTATATTCTATAAGGCTTGTAGGCTTATAGCTTAATTGAGACATCCAGAGTCATCGTACAAAATCTGGGTGTCTTAGTTGTTTTTCGGGTATCAATTGGGTATCTAATTATTGAAGGGGGATTTTGGTCTCCCTGCCTATAGCGATCGCGGGTGTAAAACCTACCACAAACATTGCTCTACTGTCAATAAAAAGCCGCTATCAATGCTGAGATGGTTGCCATCGCCACAACCCGCTAAATTCAAGACATTGGCGATAACCCCACTATTTTTTTGATTAAATCCTAATCTCTAGCATCCTTTGGGGAACACTTGTTACAGTGCAGTCTAGATAGCAAAACGCAAAGGAATTACCCCTGTGTCCCAAGCATTTTGGCAAGCAAAAATTTGGGGATTGCTTCATGATCCCATGTTAAAAGCCCTTCATGATAACCGTGGACGGGGTAAGGAGGGATTATGGGAGTCGCTGAGTTGTATGAGGGGATGGGTTTCTCCGCAGGATAAATCTAAGACAACAGCCCAATTTAGCCGCAAATGGCTGAATCATGTTGGGTTATGCGACTTTATTTCCTCGGCTAGCGATCGCGCGGCGATTGGTCGTTTGCCTCAGCCTGCTGTTGATTATACCCCTGAGGGGCTGCAAATTCGGCATTTGCTCTCAGGAAAACCCCAAACTCTGAGATTGTCCCAGTGGCATGATTATTTGATGGAATTGGGGAAAGAACGGGTCAATTGGTTGACTCAGGTGGAAAGGAGTTTAATTCCTGATGCGATTAAACAGGAAACTGATTCCCGGAAAGTCTTTTGGTGGCTGTGGCGCTGCTATCCCCAGGTTTTGAGTCAGGCGTTTGACCGAGATTCGACGATTCCTAATGAACCGAAACTGGCTTTATTACCCGCTGAAACTCGTATTCCGGATGGTTCTCTCTGGAGTCACGCCACGATGACATCGGCATTGGCGGGGGCTTTGGCGGGGTATTATGCTGATGGGACGGCTTATCCGCAAAAATATGCTAGAAATTGGCACAAATCTCATCCTCATGTTGCCAGTTTTACCTTTACTCCGGTGCAAGAATTGATTAAAGCCAGTCGGAAAATGCGCGACTTTTGGGCGGGTTCTTGGTTGTTGCATTATCTCTCGGCAAGGGTTTGTTGGCATATTGCCAGAAAGTATGGTCCGGATACGTTTTTGTATCCTTGTCTTTATGCCCAACCGTTAATTGATTTGTGGCTATTGCAGGAGTATCCAGAGTTTAGAGAATGGATTGAAATGCCCGATTCGCGTCGCTTACTGACGGCGGGGTTTCCTAATGTTTTGGTGATGATTTTACCGGATAATGGGGCGGCTGAGAAGGGGGAAAAAAATCCAGTTACTGCGGCGATGCAACAAGCACAACAGTCTCTTTTACAGGAATGGTTGGGATTAGGGGAGTTGGTTCTGGAGAGTTTACAGGGTGGGACAACACCGTGGATGCCGAATTTAAATCGTCAGACTTGGCAGGGTTGGTTACGGTCTCAGTGGCAAACTTATTGGGTGGGATTACCGATTGGCGATCGCGAGTCTAGTTTACACCAATCTCCGCGTCGGAAACAAGGGTATCAGGAGTGGGAGGAACGGCAAAATAAGTTCGCCCGTCCCCTTGATAAGTTGTTGGTTAAACCTGAAAAGGCGTTTCTCCAAGCTACCTACGAATTTGTTCTCAAGCAAAACCGAAAAAATCCTCCAAATTTGAATGTTGGGTCTTGGTGGGCGAGTATTTTTGACCAAACTCGGTTAAGTTTGAATGGGGTGAAAAATGTTCGCACTTGGACGATTCCCACGGCGTTTGGTCCGCGTTCGACGATTTCGGGGATGGGTCCGGTGGTGCATCCGATTTGTAACTCGGAAAAGCCGGATTGGGTAACGGAGGGAGATACGGCTGCGGTTTGGTCTGAGGAGAATCATCAGGGTTTATTTGATGGGATTGAAATGTTGAATGCGACGGAGGTTTTGAAACGGGGTTTACATCGGATTTTACCGGGTTTGTTGGATGGTACTAATGGGCTGACTACGAACCCGGATGGCACTAAAGTGCTTACTACGAACCCGGATGGCACTGAAGTGCTTACTACGAACCCGGATGGTACTAATGGGCTGACTACGAACAATAGTTTTGAGTGGTATTATCCGGATTTAACCTCTGGTGTGGTGGGGTGGCTGCGTCAGATGGAACGGGAGGGGAATGATGGTGCGATCGCGTATTATCAAGATGCCTGTGAGACGGTTTATAATG
>CAZNNK010000510.1:0-5374 GCA_964574085.1 uncultured Coleofasciculus sp. | reverse complement strand
TTGTCCTCCTTGTCTTGTCTCCACCCTAAAATAAAAAACCTACACCTGTTAGGGGATATGGGGAGAGGGGAGCAAGATGTGAGATCCTTTTCTGTGCGATCGCGTCCTACCCCTTCCCGTCTCTTCACACAACCGACAATATGTCAACCCTGGTCATTTAGCTGTGCCGATTTTTAGGTCATCGAACCCCTTTCCTGTTATTCCTCTATCCTTGGCATTTCCCCAGTTATCCGACGCAATCATTAGGGTTTGAGCCACTGAATCGCCCGATTGAACAAAAATTGGTCATAAAATCTGCAATCTACACCATTCTATATTTTTTTGACCTTTCGTTCAAATTCTCAAACCACGTAATCTGGTTAAATTTAGGACAAGCTAATTTAAGTATTTTTTTAGGTTTAAAGCCCGTGTGATTGAAATGATTCAATCCCAGCCGAATATCGTCAAAGTAATGCTTATGTAATGAGTGCGATCGCGTTCTACCCCTTCCCGTCTCTTCACATAACCGACACTATGTCAACCCGGGTCATTTAGCTGTGCCAATTTTTAGGTCATCGAACCCCTTTCTCGGCATTCCTCTATCCTTGGCATTTCCCCAGTTATCCGACGCAATTATTAGGGTTTTAGCCATTGAATCGCCCGATTTGACAAAAATTGATCACAAAATATCCAAATTACACCATTATATATTTTTTTACCTTTCATTCAAGTTCTAAAACTACGCAATCTCGTTAAATTAACAGCAAACATCATTAAGTATTTTTTCGGCTTCCAGGCAGTGTTATTTAAATAATTCAATTCCAGGATAAAATTGTTAAAGTAGACCTAATCATCGGGGGTCTTTTAGTTCAAACCTATCCTCAAACGTCTCACCGTTGGTCGAAACCGACAAAATATGGATACCCATTCATCTTTGGAGGTTGAGATGAAAATTATTACGAAAACGAACAATGGGCTGGTTATGCGAGAACGTGGTCACTTGTTCTCAATAGTGTGGGGATTGGGAGTTGGGGGAATACCACTGCTCATGCTGTTGAGCTTGGGAACAAGTTTGGGAGTTGAATCCCTCAAATGTCAGCGAATTGCCAGCGATCGCGTAGACTGCACTCAAACCAAGAGTACCGCTTTCGGCTGGAAACAGCTTGCGCCTCAATCCTTTCCCTTTGTGACTCAAGCTGAATACAAATACAGCGCAATTCCTGGGGATGAAAATTGCCCCGTCATCCATCATCACGACTTTGATCTAGTTTTTCGCGATGGAAGTCATCAAACCATTTTTAAGAATTTCATACAAGGGAATTGCCATAAGGGGAATCAAGCTTGGATTCAAACTCAAGTCGCAACCCTTAATCAGTTTATCGCGTCGGAAATGGGAACAATTGAGATCGTGCGCGATAATCGATTTACAGTACCTAGTCTGGGCATGATGTTGTTTTTGAGCCTATTTATTGTCATTGGTTGGGGATATGCAATCACCTCGGTACTGCCAATTGCCTTATATCTGGATCAATCAAAAATCCAGCTATTTTGGCGGCGGAAAAAACGGTATACAATCAACCTTCGCTTTCCTCCATTTTCCAGCCGTTCATCGATGCCAATGCAGCCGGAAGCGGATGAAGAGTGGATGGGATCGTCGGATGAAATGATCGAGATGCTTTTAGAGAAACCCAATTTTGCCAATCCATTGCTCAAGCTATGTTACCTGTGACGATATCCGCCGAATAGATAAGACGGGTCTGGAACACATCACTGAAGATCTTTGGGCGATGATAGAGGATTCGGTGGCGACAGAGGCTGCCAAACGGCAAACATTCCAATGTTGGATGTTAGCGCTTTTAAGGGAGGCTGAAACTCTGTCACTTTTATTACTTTGGGTAATGCTGGTACAAACAGGGGAGGTTCCCGTCAAAAAGGACAATATTGACTCGTTTTAGACTTAAGCCCTCAACTAAAGTTGGGGCGAAAAGCTTAAACCCGTTGAAACGGGTTTAAGGGCTTCCCGAGTACAAGAAGGCAGAAGTCCGAAGGCAGATGGCAGATGGCTATGACTGTTAATGATTTGATGACGGCGCAGACAAAATGTCAACAGCCGTAATCAGCCTGCTCAGAAACGTGAAGCGAAGGGTCAATTGTAGGGGCGGGTTTAGGAACTAGCTCTAGCTTGTTACCAATCAATGAACAACAAAACCCGCCCTATCCAGAAATAACCTTTCTATTCGACTCTGGGAAAGGGTGGATCACATCGAGTCGGAAACTGCTGTAATATAGGTTCTAGTTATTTCGCCAAGTCTCGAAAATTTTCTGTTTACTCCTCCTATTTCTGTGCATCCCTTATTTTCCTTGTCTTATTGCAACAGCCATGGCGAATCTACTCATTATCGAATCAGGCGGTAAGGTGAAAAAACTTAAGTCCATTCTCGGTGCTGGCTGGACAGTTAAAGCCAGTATGGGTCATGTGCGGGAATTAGCGGATGATGGTGAAGATTCTTTGGGGTTTGATTTGGAGGGTTCCCACATCCACTGTCGCTATGTTCCCCGCAGTGGACAAGCTAAGAAAATTTTATCGGAGTTACGGGGGGCGGTACGTCAAGCAGACCGAATTTACCTGGGGACTGACCCAGATCGAGAAGGGGAAACGATTGGTTGGCATTTGACTCAAGCGTTGCGGTTGAGAAATCCCCTACGGGTGACGTATACCGAGATTACCAAAGCCGCCGTCGAACGCGCGATCGCACATCCGAAATCCCTGGACTCTAATTTAGTCGCCGCCGGACGCGCTAGGGATTGTTTGGATAAGTTGGTGGGATATAAGGGGAGTCGGTTAGTCTGGCGCTTGAATAACGGCTGCAAGTCCATGGGACGGGTGCAGAGTGCGACACTGCATCTAGTGGTGAAGCGAGAACAAGAGATTTTGGCATTTAAACCCCAGGATTATTGGGTGGTGTGGGTTGAGTATCAAGAGGGATTTAAAGCCGTTTACGCAGGTCGAACTTACCCGCAAACGGCGAAACGGCAGAATTCGAGGGATAAAACGAAGAATCAGCCGGATGATACGGGAGAGGATCATCCAGTAGCGGAAGGGAAGCGGGTACTTTCTCAGGACGAGGCGGATCAACTCGTTGCGATCGCACGTTCTCATTCTCATTATGTTGTCACAGTGGAGGGAAAAACGGTTAAGCAATCTCCCCCCGCCGCATTTACCACTTCTACGCTTCAGCAATCTGCTGGTGCGAAACTCAAGCTGAATCCAGACGTGACGATGAAAATTGCCCAAAGCCTCTATGAAGCTGGGCATATTACCTATATGCGGACGGATTCTGTGGCGTTGTCTCCAGAGTTTTGTCAAGCGGCAAAACAATGGCTTTTACAGCATGACCCGGATAATGTACCCTCTAGGGTAGCTTCCCATCGCTCCAAATCCGGGGCGCAAGAAGCCCATGAAGCGATTCGTCCGACCCATGTTGAACGCACACCGGAACAATTATCGACTCAACTGACAAGGGATGAGGCAAAACTGTATGATTTAATTTGGCGTCGGGCGATCGCCACTCAATGCTGTCAAGCTCAATTATCTAAAACTCGGATTATCACCCAATCGGGGGATGTATTCTGGGAAGCCAGGGGACAGGTGTTACTTGTACCCGGTTACACTCGCTACTGGCATAATATTGCCGCCGATTCCCAATTACCACAAGTACAGCCAGGACAACCGCTTACTTTAGATAAGGCGGGTGCAGATAAGAAACAGACGCAGCCACCACCCCGCTACACCGAACCCAAACTGGTGCAAGTGATGGAACGTTCGGGGATTGGTCGTCCTAGCACTTATGCGCCAACGATTAAGACATTGAAAGCACGTCACTATGTTCAGTTAAGTAAAGGAAAATTGCAGCCAACCCAACTGGGGATGGAACTGGATGCATTTTTGGCACAGGTGTTACCGGATCTAATTCAGCCAGAGTTTACCGCTAAGATGGAATCGGATTTAGATGCGATCGCGTCAGGGAATTTGGATTGGGAGAATTATTTAACTGGGTGGAATCGGGATTATTTTGCTCCAGCGCTCAACTCGGCGTTTGCCCAAGTTCCAGAGATAGCAAGTCAATCTCAGTCTACCTCAAAGGCTGAATCGAAACGGCGTCCGAGAACGGAATCCACGGATTATCCTTGTCCTAAATGTCAGCATCTGATGACTAAAGTGTTTTCTAAGTCTCAGAAGCTGAAAGCGGATCATTTCCTCAGTTGTGATAATCGTCAGGGGGGATGTGGGGCGGTGATGTTTTGGAATGCTAAGGCTGGAGAGTATGAGTTACCGCGTTCGGAACGTCCTATAGCCGCCCAACCCGCCAAGCCAGCCAACTTAACGGAGTATGCTTGTCCTAGGTGTGGGAAGCCGTTGGAGTTGTATGAGTATGAGAAAGAGGGTCAGTCCAAGCAGATGCTGCGTTGTGCGAATCCTAAGTCTCGTCAGGGGAAATGTAAAAACGTGGCTTATTTTTGGACGAAAAAGGGGACGTTTTGGAGTCCCAAGTTTGGTGAGGTGAACAAGTCTCACCAACCGCCTTGGGTTTAAACCCAAGAAACCAACCTACTGGGCTGTCCATCTAGCTTTGAGTAGTTGACTTTCTCGAAACACAGATGAAGCTTAATATGACATTCTCCTACACGCTCCCCTACGGGTACAGTGTAGGCTTCCTTTGGTATAGCTTTGACTATACCTCCAGCGTTTTATAGTGAGGACATGCCCAGCCGCACTTCTTGCTTGTTGCCAGAGAAACTTTAGTTATGAAGATTGGCTTTTGTTATCAAGTTACCAGCTTTTACAGCGCAAGTAAATGAGACACAAAAAACAATTTCTCCACAGGAGAATAATAGCTTATGGAAAACATGTTGTCATTAATAGACTGGCGATTCATCTCACGGTCAATCAATGATTAGACCGTGAGGCTTCTCGCCGATAAGCTAAATACCAGCAGCTACCAACAACTGCTGCATCGCCTCCCAAGTTAACCCCTGCTGAATGTAACGAGGCGCATCCGGATTATAGGGACTAGCGACACGATCAATCTTGACAATTTCTGCTTCTGGTGGTAAAACAGGCACATCTGGATCGAAAGCCGTTGGACGCATCAACGAACTAGAAAACCCCTTGTAAATCGCAATCTGATCCTCTTCGCCAGCAATTTGAGCGGTAACAAGTAAGACTTCTTGAGGATACTTAATCGTGTATTGTTCTAAACGCTGCCCAATAGAAGTTCCTTGGTTCATGGTTGATGAGTGATTCGTCATTCGTCATTTGTTGATTGTTCATGGTTCATTGGTAATCCTCGGGGGGGGCGGGGGGGGGGGGGGGGGGGGGGGGGGGGGGGGGGGG
>CAZNNK010000509.1:0-5375 GCA_964574085.1 uncultured Coleofasciculus sp. | reverse complement strand
GTCTAGGGTTGTCCGCTATCTTTCCTTTTCTGAATGCCTTTATCAATCCACCGAAGGATTTAAAGGATTCGCTAACTGTTCTTAGCGCTTGTTGAGCCGCTTGAGAGTAGAGGGCTTGAAAGTGTCTATTGTTTTTATACTCCTTTTCCAAGTCGTACTTACCGATAATCCGCCGACGCTTGAACCAGATTTGACGAGCATAATAGATGCCGCCGTTCATCAAGTTATTTGCTTCGGCGCAAATAAACTCTAAAACGGCGGCTAACTCTTTATCTGGATTTAACAATACTTGCTGACAACCGTACAATAACATCACCTCTCTGTTTATGGTTCTATGATATCACTTGAAGGGGTTACTGCGGGATAAATCCTGGTGTCTTTACGAATCGCTCGGTTTCATCCCTCGGATGAATCGCGAGGGAACCTGCACCATCGCTAATCCTGTAATTCACTAACTTGCCGTGTTCCTAACAAAGGTTCCTCAGAAAGTGTTTCACTGACTGAGGTTTTGCCATATTTATCCCCATCTAAATCGTTGATTTGGGTGGGCTTATATCATGTCCGGTTGAATACTTATACTATTGGTGGAGACAAGGCTGCAAGGCAGAAGGCTCCAAGGCACGATAAGTTAGTGTAGAAGTCAGGGGAAATGCGTTATACTCAAACTCCTTATCGCATCCAATGCAGGGTGGCAACCCTCAAGAGGTTCGCCACAAGTTTCTGCCTACAGCACATATACTACTGTTCTTAGCCCGAAAAACAGTCTACTCTAGATAGAGAGGGGAAATCCCCTGCCAAAGCTTCAACTTCTGGTAGAAAACGTTTTGACATCAGGTGCACAGGGTCAATGTCTCAGCTCTTCAGAGCTACATCCCAAAATGGACGCTTCTGTATTAATCGTGGGAAATCCGCAATTCCTTAAGACGTTCCTTGACCAGATTCGCACGATTACGTCTGGCAAGGTGGAGTCGTCTGCCAATCCAGAAGATGCTCTGAGTAAGGTTCAAGCTAAACAATACGCAATTTTAATCGTGCAGGCAACCCAAAATGGGAGTTTGGAACTGTGTAAGCAGGTTAAAGAACAGCTACAGTTAAGCTGGACCTATTGCATTTTAATTAATGACCCGTCTTATTCCTTGAATGAAGGCAAAGCCGCTGATCCGCGTCGGGAACAAATTATTTGTGCTGAAGCCCTAGAAGGCGGTGCAGATGCTTATTTACCCTTGACTTGCACCCCAACAGGAGATCCAGGAAGTGCGTTGGCAGAATATCGGCTTCTGAAAGCCCATATCCTAGCCGGATGGCGCAGTGTGCAGTTCTACCAAAAACTGCTGCAAACCAATGATGTTCTCTCCACCTTGGCTCTAGCTGATCCCTTAACCGAACTGAATAATCGTCGGGCGATGGAATGGGAGTTACCCCGGCAAATTCAAAATGCCCGCACCTACATCACGGATCTGAGTGTGATTATGATGGATGTGGATCATTTCAAATCCGTGAATGATACCTATGGACATCAGGTTGGCGATCGCGTTTTGCAGTTGCTCTCAACCCGACTCCAGCATAATCTGCGCCTACAGGATACGTTGTTTCGGTATGGGGGCGAAGAGTTTTTAGTGGTTCTCAATCAAACCAGTGCTGACGAAGCTAAAATTGTTGCCAAACGCCTGCGATACCTGATCAATAAGCAACCGTTTAATGTGGATGGTACGATCGCGATCGAGATTACGATTAGCGTTGGCATTGCTTCTCTCAAGGCTTCAGATGACCACAAGGGCGAAAGCCTGGTCAAACGAGCTGACCATAATCTTTTGCGTGCCAAAGCCAAAGGAACGAACCAGGTGCTTTACAGTGATGACACGCTGTACTAATCAGACGTAGCATGCTACGTCTCTACATTGTGGTAATGATCTTGAATCAGGCGGTAGCAGTCGCCTACGGATGTCCGTTCTGCCATAGCTTTGACGAGGGCTTCATAAGCCTGCCAGTTGTCCTGTAACATTGTTTGGGCTTGCAGCATCGCCCAACGCTGTTTGGTGGTCAATTCACTAACCGGACGTTCAAATAATCTCAACGCCTCTTTTAATTTTTGGCAATCGTCGATTCCGCCCTCTGCTTCACCATAAACCAGGGTTTCCGCCGCAATTCCCGCCATCCAGACGGTACAGAATCGATCCAGAGTCAATCGCATTTCGCCAATGGCAAGGGGATTCGGCGAGAGTTGCTGAGTATCAAATTGCACGCCACCTAAATCCGCACCCGGTTGTCCCTGCTTCAAAGCTTCCCAGGCTGTCAGCGTATAACCCCTGATCGGAATCCCCAACAGGTAAGCCACCAGGAAATGACCCGCTTCATGGTGCAGAATGCGATCGCGATAGTCACTGCGCCTCTGGGCTAACCAATCTAATAGTACCGTGGTGCCTTTACCTTGAAAGCTGAGACTGTCTACTGTAACTAATCCCAAAATTCCAAATGTTGCCAAGGCGGGAATTGCTGGCGGAATATTAAAAATTGGAGTCAGTAGGGCGGAAAGGGTCATGCCAAAGATACCAATGGCAATTACATTGAGAGTGGTTTGCTGCATCATTTGATATAAAAGAGCGTTTGGTTGAGGGTTGATTTTAAATTTTTAACGGTTGGTCATTGACAAGATTAACGTCTAGTGATATTGGAATCTTAGCATTTAAATTAGAGCGGATTTAATTGATAGGTTATCGGTGACAAGCTAAAGGAAGTATTGTAAAGTATAATCTTGCTGAGTGATCGGATTATCAGCCATGACTGGATAACTCCCAAATTATATTCTTTACTGTTCCCCGTTCCATCCTGTTCCCTCTGGGGATAAAAACCCATACACCCATACAAAATAGCGAGCGAGACGCTCGCACTACAACAACCTTTCCCGGTTCTCTATTCCCGGTTCCCTGTTCCCTGTTCCCTGGTACTAGACTCATCCTCTGGTTCTGAGGATAAAGGAGACGGTTCAGAATCAGGACGATCCAAATTTTGGGCTTTGTAGAAGGTTTCTAAACTATCTGGATCACCGACAAAGCGCCAGTGCCATGGTTCATAACTCACACCTTGAGGATTTCCTTTGGGAAAGGATAACTCAAAGCTATAGTATGCGGCATTCTTTTCCAGCCACTTAAACGCCGCCGTATTCTCAAAATTGGTGTTCAGATTTGTGGCGGGTGTTCTGCCATCGCCAATATCGACGGCATAACCGGTGTGATGTTCGCTGTAACCCGGAGGCGCACTGACTTCAGCCCGTTGTGTCGCCACTTGTCCCCGTTGTGCCTTGATGTCAAAAAACAGATGCTGCTGCTGTTTCTGAGTACGATAGCCGGATATTGCGACTAATACGATGCCATCGGCTTGAGCGGCTGCCCTCATCGCTTTAAATTTCTTTGCCGCTGCTTCCCGAAGTTGAATCCGACCATCTGAGGTAATGGGTTCGAGTTCAGATAGGGGGGCTTCTTCATAGGGGAGGTGTCCCAGAAGATTATCAACGTCGTTCTCACTCTCACTCTCCTCTGGAGTAGCTGGGGTGGAGGTATCCGTTGTCGTAGGTTGGGGGGAAGCCGTAACCGTTTGAGGGGATTGTGAAGTGGACGAGGATAGGATTAGCCCCAAAACGATCGCGCCGCCTCCTAAGACTGCCATGATAATTAGAAACGGCTGCCACCGCGATCGCTCTCGGGTGTCGGGCGTATCCCTGACGGCTACGGGAATATCCTCGTCTGTTGATTCGGATAGGTTGACGGGTTCTCCTGGAAAATCGGGGGTATTCAAAACTCCACTCCTGAGCGTACTACTGATAGTCTGTGCCAATTTCTTTTCTTGGAGACTGACTTATCATCAAAACCGTTGTCTGTTTGATCATTATCTAATGCCCAGCCTAGATCCAGAGCGTTTACGACCCTTGTTCCAACTTTACCTCCAGCTAGGGGGTGGTGTGCTACTCGGATGGGTGTTGGGACGTTTGATGCCCCGGTGGATACCAACGTTTATTGGTCAATTTCTGTTCTGGATTGGAGTTCCTGTCAGTATTATTACGTTTCTGCGGGGTGCGGATCTATCGGGAAAGATTTGGATTGCTCCGATCGCCGCTTGGGTGGCGATTTTGTTGGGTGCAGGATTGGCTTGGTTTTGGATTAAGGGTGGGGGGAAGTTTGCCGCGAACAAGGGCTTGACAAATGATAATCCTCATGCATGGAATCAACCGACTCAAGGAAGTTTCTTGCTGGCGTCGATGGTGGGAAATACAGGGTATTTAGGGTTTCCCGTTAATCTAACCTTGTTGGGAAAAAACTATTTTGGTTGGGCGCTATTTTATGACATGCTAGGAACCTTACTCGGTGCTTATGGTTTAGGGGTAGTATTAGCGGCACGTTTTGGTCAGGGTGAGAAGAGTCAGGGGCAGTTAGTGCGATCGCTGGTGATTAATCCGGCGCTGTGGAGTATGGGGATTGGATTAGGGTTGCGTCAGGTTCCGTTACCGGGATGGCTGGAGGCGGGAATGGAAAAATTTGCCTGGAGTGCGATCGCCCTTTCACTGGTTCTGATTGGTATGCGTTTGAGTCAGTTGGCGTCTTGGCGCAAAGTTAAACAAGCGGGGGTGGGTCTGGGCATTAAAATGTTACTGATTCCCTTGGTGTTAGGGATAGCGTTATCACAGTTTGGCATAGTTGGGAAGCCGCAATTAGCGATCGTCCTGCAAATGGCAATGCCGCCAGCCTTTGCCACCTTAGTCATCGCGGAAGTGTATGAACTTGATCGCGAGTTAACTGTGACAGCGCTGGCGGTTGGTTCGACAGGACTTTTGCTTACCTTACCGATTTGGTTACTTGTATTTGGGGCGTAGCCTCGCCTCGTTATATTAGACTGCAACTTGGTATTAGCCTCGTTCCCAAGTCTGAGAAGGGAATGTCCTTGAGGATGCTCTGCCTGTGATCCTATGTTGAATGGTACTGAAATTTTGGCGGGTGGGCATCGCCCACCCTACAGTATAGGTTTTCAGTAATCCAAACCTGCACGCTTTTCAGGGTTATTGCTCCTCAGTTAAACCGCTGCCATCTGTTGATGCTCGATTTTTGTCCCCAACAATTTCAGAAACTCGGCTAACCAAGCTGGGTGTGCGGGCCAAGCGGGGGCGGTGATTAAATTGTCGTCAACCATGGCTTCATTAACTGGAATGTTGGTATATAATCCCCCTGCTGATTTCACATCGGGTCCACAAGCTGGATACGCGGTACAGCTTTTTCCTTCTAGCACACCAGCGGCGGCTAATACCTGCAATCCGTGACAAATAGAGGCGATGGGTTTATTGGCTTGGGCAAAGTGACGGGTTATCTCTAGAACCGTCTCATTTAGGC
>CAZNNK010000508.1:0-5388 GCA_964574085.1 uncultured Coleofasciculus sp. | reverse complement strand
GGTGAACAGTGGCAGAAGTTGAAATTCTGACGCGATCGCGCTTTTATTTAGAGTTAATCTTAGATGGGAGTAACGATTCTGTCGATGGTCTGTTTGAGGAATGTAAGGGCTTTAAAGCAACCCAGGATGTCGTTGAAGTCTGCGAGGTAACACCGCAGAAGTGGGGCAAAAGTGGAAACGCTAGAGGGCGAATGGTTCGCACTAAGGTTCCGGGTAATATCACCTACACCAATCTCACCTTGAAACGAGGCTTAAATATTTCCATGACCTTGTGGAATTGGCTCAATTCCGTACAGGAAGGAGCGAATTGGCAAGATCAACGGCGTAATGGTGCATTAGTCATCTATGACACCTCATCCACAGAGCAGTTTCGATTTGAATTTAAAGGCGCGTGGCCCGTTAGCTACAAAATTTCCGATTTGAATGTCAGAGGAGATGAGTATCAGGTTGAAGAAGTCGAGGTTGCTGTTGAACAATTAACACGGATTAAGCCAGGGACATGATTCAAACCGAGTTTGAATTTGAGCTTCCCAAAGGATATCTGGATGGGGAGGGAAACTTACACCGCAAGGGGGTAATGCGGTTAGCGCGGGCGATTGACGAAATCGTTCCTATGCGTGATCCGCGCGTGAAGTCTAATCCTGCGTATGCCACGGTGATTATTTTATCGCGAGTTATTTTGCGTTTGGGGGCGTTAGATGAAGTGACTCCCACGGTAATTGAAAATTTATTTGCCTGTGATCTCAATTATTTGCAACAATTTTATCGTCAAATTAACGAATTAGAACCTGATAATAAAGTTGACCAAAGTTCTAGTATATCGGCACAATCTGTATCAATTTTATCTGATTCTGAGTGAAAGGCATAGTTTTTTTCAGCGGATTGAGTAAAGGGCGACCCGAGTTAATTGAGTGGATACAGTTGTTGATTGATGCAGCGGGTCGCCCGCCCCTACAAGAGAACTAAAAAGACAAAGGACAAATGACAAATGACAAAGGACAAATGACCAATAACTATGGATTATACATATTTTGAATTTACTCTACCCAAAGGTTTAGTTGATACCAATGGTGGTATTCATCACCATGGAATAATGCGCCTAGTGACAGGCAAAGATGAGATTGTAGTTCACAAGGATAGTCGCGTTCAGCAAGAACCCTATTACCGCATTTTGGTCATTTTGTCTAGAGTCATAACCCTTCTCGGTAATCTTTCTCCGGTGACGCCCAAACTATTAGAACAACTTTTTTTAGTAGACTTGATCTACTTACAAAACTTTTTCAATCAGATCAATCAGCATCAGGGAGGATTGGCGCGATCGGGGGAATATTAGGCTACCCCTTGGATCGTTTATACCAAGAGGTAGCCTTAATTGCGTTTTACTTTCACTGGTCATTAGACGATATCTTAAACTTAGAACATGAAGAACGACTGCGCTGGGTTACAGAAATCCACAGATTCACAAAAAAAGGATAGGCACTTTGTTCATGGTTCATCGTTGATTGTTCATGGGAAAGCCTTTAAGCTGTCATGCATTTAAATTGGGTATTAGTAGCGAGCAAGATGCTCGCACTGCAAGGATTTCGCCATTATTGATATTAAGCTTATTACCTCCTTTTGCCACGGCGATTGAAATCGCTGCTACACAAACAAAGTCCGCCTGCGCGGACTGGGTTATAACGGGGGTAGCGTTCCCCGGATTTGGTATGACAAATGACGTAGCTTGCTTCTCGCGATAGCGAGTATGACAAATGACAAATGACAAACGGCTAGATTGGCTACAGGCTCAACCCGACGGATGTTTACTGTTTAAGCCGTCTGGAGTTCACTTTGTCATGGTGGAAAAAAGCCAATCTATCATCCGAGTTGCCTTGATTGACCGGGATTATTTAACCTCAGATTTTGTCCAATCTCAACTTGATTTCAATGATCCGCTGAACTTGATCTCCCCTTACAGCCAAGCCATGCTACTCAGTTTAGTGTGGCAACCTGAACCTAAACGAGCTATTGCGCTGGATTTGCTGGGGGTCGAATTCCGGCGGTTTTGCATCACTACTTTCCCCAGGTTCAGATTGAATGTACGGAAATTGAACCGCTTTTAATTGAGATTGCCAAAGACTTTTTTGGTGTCTCTTTTGATCAACGCCTCAAGGTTATCCTGCAAGATGGACGAGATTATCTTGCCAATCAAGACTCGGATGTCTATTACGATATTATTTTCACTGACGCGATTATCGGTAACGGTTACACGCCCTATCGGTTAGCTACTCAAGAATTTTATCAACTCTGCCAAGAACACCTGTCTGAAGATGGGGTTTTGGCGGTGAATCTGTTTCAACGAGAACGGTTTTATGCGGACAAAGTAAAAACCATTCAAGCCGTATTTGCCCAGGTTTATCTATGTCCCTTAGCGGTGGGGAATACCGTTGTACTGGCGACAAATAGTCCACCGCTGCAGTTGCCAGAAATCATGGAACGAATCCAAGGGTTACAAAATGACCATAAATTTGTCTTCCCCTTGTCAGAAACCGCTGTTCAGGTAAAAATAGGGTCACAGTTGAGCGAGTGTATCCCCCAGTTAGACCAAGCTAAAGTGCTTGTGGATAATCAGCCACCAGTCGGTTATTTTGATGATCTGCCTTCATTTAATCCCTTATTTGCTCGAGGTGTTAGTACTCGCCCCTGTCCCTGTGGATCAGGTCAGTTATTTAAAGGGTGTCATGGCAGATTAAATGCTAACTGTCAACCATCAACCGTGGAAACCTCTGAGTCATCATCCTAATGAGTAATTCTCTAGCCATTGCTACCGTAACCGCAACCCTACAACGAATCGTACAGACGTCGATTCAGGACGATATTAGTGGGGCAACGGTGACCACACTACGACCTAATGAAGTGGGAACAGCGACTCCCCAAGTGGGTGTGAATGTCTTTCTTTACCAGGTACAGATTAACCATGCGTGGCGTCAAGAAGCAGAAGTACGAGCTCGTAGTCGCACGAATCCTGGTGCCAAGCGATCGCACACTGCCCTAGACTTACATTACATGATCAGTTTCTACGGCAATGACAACGACTTACAACCGCAACGGTTGATGGGTAGTGTGATGCGTGGTCTCAACGACTGGCGTACTCTGAAAAAAGAGAGGATTGAGCGGACTCTCCATGATTCTACTTATCACTATTTATTAGAGTCTGATTTACCGGATCAGATCCAAGAAATCTCCCTGTGGCCCCTCGATTTGTCCCTAGAAGATTTATCCAAAGCCTGGTCTGCTTTTTTCCAAACCACTTACTTGTTATCAGTGGCATATCGGGCTAGGGTGATTATGCTCGAAGGACAAGATACAGGCAAGCGACCTCTGCCAGTACGCGCTCGTTCCTTAGATGGGATTGTTCCCTTTACCAATCAGCCTAAGATAGATCGGATCATTTCTCAAGCTGGACGATTGGAACCAATTCTCGCCGATAGTACAGTGTTAATTCAAGGGAAGCATTTAAAAAGCGATATCACCCAAGTTTGGATTGGGGAAATGGAAGTCACCCCCAGTGAAATCACTGACACCCAAATTGTATTACCCCTGTCCTCTATACCTACTGATTCGTTACAGGCGGGAATGCATAGTCTGCAAGTGGTGCATCGTCTAGCAAAAGTGATGCCACCCACATCGAATAATGGTAATGGGACGAGTCAGACAAGCGGAAATGGGGGTCAGATGCAGACTGTTAGTCAGCCGCAAACCTTTGTCTCCAGTATTCAGTCCAATGTATCACCCTTAGTAATCCGTCCCACGATTACCAAAACCACGGTGTCAAAAAAACAGGTTGATGATGAAGATCTACGGTATGCGGAAATACGGGTACGATCCAATTTAACCGTAGGTAAAAAGCAGCGCGTTTTGTTAGCCCTGAATGAAATTGACACGAATCAACCCGCCGCTTATTTGTTTGAAGCGTCTCCTCGCCAAACGGATGTAATTTGGGTGTCTTTCCCGGTGGAACGGATGAAAGCAGGGCGCTATTTAGTCCGCTTGTTGGTTGATGGTGCAGAAAGTCCGCTGATTGTGGATACTGAACCGGATAGTCCGACGTTTAATCAGTATGTGGGTCCGAGAATATCGATTTAAAGGGTTCATTGTTCATGGTTCATTTTTCATTGGTTTTGACATCCTAAATTTGTACCTGTTGGTTATCCTTTATCCCGGAGAAGACGATGAACGAAGATTTTATCAGACAAAAACTTAATCAAGAGTTGGATTCGATTAGTATTAACAAGTTGACCCAACTGGGGAATCAAGCGGTTCAGTTGGGGCTAATTGCAGGTCATGGTTATCATAAGGGTAAATATGAAATTCTGCGTCAGGGTGAGGCATTACTGATGTCGCCTGATGAAGCTCAAACCTATTTGGAAAAGCTGATTCAGGACGTGACATGAAGGTTTGTAGTAGGCACTTTAGTGCCATAAGCGAGGTACATTTTGACGACAAACTCTCCTATATTCCTATTCTAATAACCAGGCAAATAGATCACCTAACGTGAGTTGAAATTCACGGGCAAAAGCCGGAACCGGAAGCAACTCCTGGGGTTGATCAAACACTTGGGGTTGTTGCTGTGGTAAATAGACAAATACCGTCTGTTCATCTGGATCAATCAGCCAACCCATTTGGGTTTCATACTGGAGACTCCGCAGAATCTTTTTAATGACTTTCGTGGCGCTTTGGTCAGGTGATAGGATTTCAATGAGCCAATCTGGTGCGATTTCAAATACATTGGCGATACGACCATTTTCCTGGCGAGGAATTCTTTCCCAGATAAATACGGCTACATCTGGCACAATTGACTTCCCACCAAATGTACATCGCAGTTCGGGGAAAGCGCGGGCAATTTTTTTAGGCTTAACGGTAGCATTAATTGAAATAATCAGTTCCCCTTGAATGGTACTATGTTCTCCCTGTGGCATCGGTTTTTGGCTGATTTGACCGTCAATGTACTCCCTGGCTGGCTTGGTTTCGGGTAGCTTGAGAAACTCTGCCAGAGTCAAGGGTTTATTGGGTGTCTGTAACATTTTCAGTGACCTAGAGTTACATTGTAAGTTGATAGTCTCAGGTGAGATAGTTTTTTCTAACACTACCACACTATTTAATCGATAGATTTAGTTGAAGAGTTTGGGTAGTAGAAGACTCGTTATCGACGCACAATAAAAAAAACCAGTTACGCCCTTGACGATCCCCACCGTTAACTTTAATTTTCCCCACTTACTTAGGGTTTGCTGCACAACCCTCTAACCCTTATCTATCAAGAGTTAGAGAAGGTTTAAAGCTGATTAGAAGTGCACTACATACCTCCTGGATGGGTGAGGTGCTTGCACTTATAGGGAGACGAAAAGCACT
>CAZNNK010000507.1:0-5388 GCA_964574085.1 uncultured Coleofasciculus sp. | reverse complement strand
TCGGTGACCATCGCGCTGGCACCGTACTGGATACATAATTCCGGATTCGGCGCACTGCGGTCAATAGCTTCACGGGATGCTACATTTTCCAGATTGGGACTGGCGGTGGAACTAAAGGCGATACCAACGCCAATTCCCAGGATAAAAATCCCGCCGAGAATGGCTAGGGTGGTGGCGTTCAGGATAGAAGCGACAGGGTTCGTTCGGCGTCTCATAGGGGTTAAATCAACGTTGCTAGAATTGCCAGGGAGGGATTAGAGGGATTTAGAATATCAGACGGTCAGTTTTAAAACACTATACAGTGACTAAGTATATTTTACCGGGTATGAACATCTCAGCCCCCTTCTTCTAGTATGCACAATACAACACCCATAAGCAGCATCTATAGGGGCACGACATGTCGTACCCCTACGCCCATCCTCAAAGCGTCTTTACCCCTGACTCGCCATCACAAAATTAGAGAAACTGAGTTGATTCACCTGATGCCATTGGTAAATCTGTTCGCGAAACCCCTTCCACTGCTCATAAACCTCTTTAAACGTACTATCTTGAGCAGCATTCTCCTCATATATCTCAAAGGATGCCTTCTGAGCCGCTTGCATAATCTCTTGAGAATAGGGCATCAGCTTCACCCCAGCCTCCAGCAGTTTTCCTAAGGCTTGTTGATTTAAGGCATCATACCGAGTCTGCATGTTCAGATTAGCGTCCATGGCTGCCGTTTTGAAGACTTCCTGATACTCCGTGGGCAATTTATCCCACTCTGCCTTATTCACCTGCACTTCTAAGGTGGCTCCTGGTTCCCACCAACCGGGATAATAATAGAGTTGAGCCGCTTGATGCAAGCCCAGCTTCTCATCGTCATAAGGACCGACCCATTCAGCCGCGTCAATCGCCCCCCGTTCTAGTGCTAGGAAAATCTCGCCACCGGGTAAAACTTGGGCGTTGACCCCTAATCGGGACATCACGTCACCGCCTAACCCAGGAATTCGCATGGTCAAGCCTTGGAGTTCCGCCACTGAGTTAACTTCCCGCTTAAACCAGCCGCCCATCTGAGTTCCCGTATTCCCCGCCGGAAAGTTAATCACACCGAAGTCACTATAAAGCTTGTGCATCGCCTCTAAACCACCGCCGTGATATAACCAGGCATTCTGTTGTTGGGCGTCTAAACCAAAGGGAACGGCTGTGCCAAAGGCTAAAGCCGGGTTTTTGCCGATGTAATAATAGCTAGCGGTGTGACCACATTGCACCGTGCCATTTTGTACGGCATCTAGCACCTGCAATCCGGGGACAATCTCACCCGCCGCAAACGGCGTAATCGTGAACCGTCCATTGGTCATTTCACTGACACGCTGGCTGATGGTTTCTGCGCCGCCAAAAATAGTATCCAACGATTGGGGCCAACTCGTTGCCATGCGCCATCGAATTCGGGGTTGGCTACCGCTTTGCGCCCCTGAATTGGTGGCAGTTGGGCGACACCCCGCTAGGGCAGCGGTGCCTGTTGCACCAATGACAGCATTCCCGACAAATTTTCTACGTTTCATCTTTCTTCCTCGTGAAGACCCCCGCTATAAACGAGGCGGATATATCGAAGCTCCCGCGAGTACCGCCAATGTTTTAGCGGCGGGAGGAAACGAGGGATATTTTATGGGGATTGACCCCCTAAAATATCCAAATCACTGTATGTATGAATACCCATCCTTTTTGTGAATATGTGTGCAGTATTTGTGACTGATTCCTTGAACTAGCCCATCAAGTGTTGAGATGTTGAAACTCCCAGTGGCGCGAGTGGCTACTCGACCAACGTAAGTTCCAAAAGTATAACCTGCCCTCTGTAGAAACGTGCCATGGCACGTCTCCAGTCAATTGTCGGAGCGGGTTTAGCTACTGTAGGGGCGGGTTTAGCTACTGTAGGGGCGGGTTTAGCCACTAAAGCTTGCTGATCACTGATAACTGAAAAACAAAACCCGCCCTGGCTGGTGACCGATAACTTGGCGCCGTTCAAATCTCTGTTCCGGGAAAAGGGACCGAAGCTGATGATCCTGGTGGCGTTTATTTGGAGTATCACCTCTAACGTTGACAAAGTTGGGGTGCAAAATTCATCCCCAATTTTTTGGGCGATCGCGAATTATTCGTTTATTGCGACGGCGATGACACCGATTATGCTGTATAAGGCTGATGATCGCTTAACCCAAATCCGCCAAAATTTGATCTCCTTGATACCGATTGGACTCTTTCACGGTACGGCTGTCCTCTTCCAAATGCAGGCGATTGACATGACGCTGGTGGCTCATGTCATTTCGGTTAAGCGTATGAGCGCCTTACTCAGTGTACTCTTGGGGCATTTAATTTTTCAAGAGAAAGGCTTAAAAGAACGGTCAATTGGTGCAGCAATTATGATTTTTGGAGTTGTGTTAATTACACTCTGACTAAAAATTCATAGAGGCATGGTCTGGGATTTTTTTGTCGCTGTATAGTTCCAATCGGGTGAATTTCATGACGTTCAAATAAGATACCCCATCCCTGGATATCGGGTAAACCACTGAAAATCAATAACTATTGACTCAATACTTTAGGGGGATATTATCTTGGTTATCAAATTGCCACAAACTCTAGTCACAAGAAAAAAAGCGATGGTAGCCACAAATAAAAATTTAGTTTACGATCAATGTATAGGTTTGTAAATAGACAAAAAAATAAGCCTTTCGGTAGATACCTGCCTGTCTATCCGGATATCACAGAAGCCAAGGTTTAAAGAGGGTGTACTCAACGACAACCATCAAGGGTCTAAGCTAACACACATTTAAATATCTGCCTTGACATCCTGGCTGTTTGCAGTATTAGGACGGGGTCAGTTGATTCCGCCATCACGGACAAAACCCATAACTATAGCAGATATAATGTACAACCGCTTAGTGGAACCTGTAACTCTAAACCGAGGGTCACCAATTGCCTGAAAAAATCTTGATGGTAGTAATTTAGGCAGCACAAAACGTTGTAGCAGTCTAGGGAATCACCAGTTGTGAAAATAGCATTGCTGATTGGGGTAAGTGAGTACGGCTATGGTTTTCACCCCGTACCCGGAGCCGTTAACGCTGTTGAAGCGATGCAACGTGTTTTGCAGTATTCTTTTGATGAGATAGAAACACTTCTTAATCCGAATCCGCCCGTGATGCGGGAAGCCATCGAAACGCTATTGAGTAAGCGTGACGAGGAAGATGTCGTGTTGTTGTTTTTCTCAGGTCAATGTATCCAAGATTATAACGATACCGTCTATTTAGGAACTAGCATCACTGCCACTCGCATGAGCGATGCTCATTCTCAAAAAGAATTAGTTAAGGCAACCGTAGTTCCGGCTAGTTTAATCCAGGATATTCTCAACAACAGTCCCTGTCCCCAGAATATCGTGATTATCGACGGTTACTGTAGTAATATTTGGGATTGGGAAATAACGGCAAACGACTATAATGAAGTGGGGATTAAACAACAACTGACGGGTGAAAAGTGGGCGCTGCTGAGCTGTTTTAGTTCCATCCCCTATTTCAACCAATCCGAATCCTCTCAACCCTCAGATTACACGCGGTACTTAATCGAAGGACTGGCCACGGGACTCGCCGATCGCAATCACGATGATTGGATTTGTGTCAAGGAACTTCATGACTATGTTGCTCAGCAGCTTAAAATTGTCGCTCCGGCGTTAAAACCTAGATTATATGCTAGCGAACCTTACCAAGCGATCGCCCTGAGTCAAGTCCCCCTAAATCGCCTCACCTTGAAGTATCGTAAAGAAGCACAACGTTGGATCAGAGGGGGTGAAATTTCTGTGGGCGGTCGTTCGGCTCTGGATACATTAGCCCAAAGTCTACAGCTTACTCCAGCCGATTGTGCGGCGATAGAAGCCCAAGTTTTAACTCCTTATCGCGAGTATCAGGAAAAATTACAGCGATATAAACAAGCGTTTCGGGAAGTTTTCCGAGCCGATAATTCACTCAACCCCAAGTCTCGTAAACTCTTAAAAGATTTGCAACAGTCTTTAGGATTGAGAGATGAAGATATTAAAGACACCGAACAAATAATTCTATCCCAAAAGCAATCCCGCTTGACGTCCCAACCGAATCTCGACCGTGATCTGGATCGTGAGAGACGCGGTGGAACAGACATTCGAGACTCTCTAAGTCGGCGTTCGGTTTCACTCATTCGGGATCAAAAAGAAACCACCGACGCCTCCACACCTAGAGAGAGGTTACCCCAATCCGAGGATAACGTCCCACCGACTCAATCCGTTGAACCCACGGCACCCCCGTCAGCCTCTGCACCTGGGGAAGTGTCACCTGAAGCCGAGGATAGTGTCTCAGCCAACCAATCCGTTGATTCCTCAGCACCCCCTATCCCTTCATTCACACCGATGGAGGTATCACCCCAACTAGAAGATACTTTCCCAGCCAACCAACCCATTGATCCCACAGCACCACCCGCCTCCGCCTCCACACCGACAGAGGTTTCATCACCACAAGACGAGAATGCGATCGCGCCCTCTAATCCTGAATCCCCGCCAGAATCAACCTCATCCAATGGCAATCAACCGGATCGACTCTCCTTAAAACCCAATTCTATCCCCGAATGGTATATGCAAACGCCAGAGGAACCAGAAACCGAACCGACGTCTGGCGTCCAAGTATCATCAACTCTCAGCAATTTCTTAAATCCTGAACCCGTTGCGTCCAAATCGTCCAACAAACTCCTTCTTTGGGCAGGAATTGGTGGCGGTTTAGCTACATTAGCTCTACTGATTAGTTTATTTAATCGTGCCTCCGTCCAACCGTCAACCGATGCAACGGATACCGTTGTTTCATCACCAACTACTTCTCCCACAGCGACAAAATCCCCCAACGGTGCTAAGTCCAGTCCCTCCCCATCTCCTTCTCCCTCTCCTGAACCGACACCATCACCAGAACCTGCCACTTGTTCAGTCATTGTCACCGGAAATGTTCGTTCTGATCCAGCATCATTTCGCGATAATGTGATTACCTATTTAACCCGAGAACAAGTCCCGATCACAGGCAAACAAACCAAAGGCGGTTGGATAGAAATAAAACTTCCCGATCAAGGTCTAGCTTGGGCGCATCGGGAGGTAATCTTAGACGAAGAGGATATAGATTCCTGCATGTTTGAACAGGGAATGACGATTGAACTGGTTCCCGACATTCCACCGCCGCCCGATTTCGTTTATGACGATGAGGAGAATTAACATTGGCAGAGATAGTCCCTGGGAACGTTTCCCTGATACCAAGTTGCGTTCAAAGATAGCAGATAGAGTAGATGGGGTGAGAGGGTGAGGGGGTGAGCTGACAGGTGTAGGTTTTTTACCTTAGGGTGGGGACAAGACAAGGA
>CAZNNK010000506.1:0-5389 GCA_964574085.1 uncultured Coleofasciculus sp. | reverse complement strand
GGACATTAGAGATAGAAACGGGTGTCAATTTGGGTACAGGGGTATTGATTGTGGGTCAGGGAAAAATTGGGGCAAATGCCTGTATTGGTCCACTGACCACGATTTACAATGCCTCGATTGAGCGATTAACCGTGGTTCCTGCGGGGTCGGTTGTGGGCAATGTCGGGCGTCAAGTTGCCGAAGTTTCCCCACCAGCTACTCCTCCAGTTGATCGCTCTAATCCGCCAGAAGCAGCGAATCCTGAATCAGAGGCGATCGCACCCCCTCCATCTGCCCCTCCTGAACAGTCTGAACCGCAGGAGGTCAACCCAGACGTTGATTCCGAGGTCAGTTCCAGTGAGTCCCCACCGGACGAGGAACCGGAATCGACTGACTCCCCGGAGGGAAACTCAATCTATGGACAAGGGAGTGTAGACCGGATTCTCAAAACTCTATTTCCCTATAATCAGTAGTTTGCACGTCTAAGTAGTCGGACTTTCATTAAAGTTAACGGTTGAGATTAGGGAACAGGGAACAGTCAGGATTTGAGGCGTGTTAACATTTCTTAGTACAGCAGACAGACTTTATGTCCAGGTACTTAGAACAGGAGGTGAGGGAGCAAGGAAATCATTAAACCGTCCAATTTGTAATCTAAGATCAGCGCTGAGATAGGTTATACCGATAAGTTGTTAGGGTTGAAGTGTTGGGTTTCTTAGACTGGATTAGAGGCAACACTGAACAGCCAACAACGACATGGAGAGCCGAGCTATGGAGTCATACAACCCCGGAATTATCCCCCACGCCCCTTCTACTCAACGAAATCGCTTTCGTCATTCCTCTTTGGGTTTGGTGTCTACGCTCAGTTTTCCCGTGATTGTGAGTACGGCTGATGCGATGCTCAAGGCGTCTGGCGTGACGTTGATCGGATTTGAAAAAATTGGCAGTGGTCATTGTACGGCAATTGTGCGCGGCGCTACAGCAGAAGTGCGGATTGCGGTGCAAGCTGGGGTTGAACACGCTAAACGAGAAGGTCAGTTATTGTCCTCTCTGGTGATTCCGCGACCGTTCCCGAACTTAGAGGTTGTCTTACCTCTGGGTTCTCATTTGCTAGAAGAGGCGCAACAGCAACTGCGATCGCGCCACAGTTCCCAAGCCCTGGGACTTCTAGAAACTCGCGGCTTTCCGGCGATCGTCGGTGCAGCCGATGCAATGCTTAAAGCCGCCGATGTAGAACTGACGGGTTACGAAACCATTGGCGCGGGTTTATGCACGGTGATTATCCGGGGTCGAGTGGCGGAAGTCGCCATGGCGCTGCAAGTGGGTATGGCTGAAGCCCAACGGATTGGGGAACTGGTGGCGGTTACTGTGATTACTCGACCATTAGAGGATCTCGAACAAGCCCTACCTCTGGCAAGTTACTTCATTGAAGAGGAAGAGACACCCGAGCCCCTAAGATTACCCGTTGAGGTCAAGGAAACCGAGAAGGAATTGGTCGAACTCCCCGATTTGGATAAATTGCCCGCACCGTCTAAAGAAATTGACTTCTGATATTACGATGTAAGCTGTCATGCATTTATATAAATTGGGTATTAGTAGCGAGCAAGATGCTCGCACTACACGGCTTTCGCCATTATTGACATTAAGGTTTAAATGCCGAACAGCTTATGTAGGGTCTGCTGAATAAGTGTTGTGGTGGGGAGAGGGAACTCTTAACAGGGAACAGGCAACAGTTTCATTGCCTCCTGCCTTCTGCCTTCTGCCTCCTGCCTTCTGCCTTCTGCCTCCTGCCTTTACCAAAAAAGGCGTTGCACCCAATCCCAGGGATGATCAGATTAAGCGTCCTGTAGAGTACAGGCTAAAACCAAACTGCTCAGTCCTGAACATGTAACTGGGTTAGGGGGCAACGCGAGATGGAAGGAAGACTGTCACTTGTTTGGTGTTACCTGAAATCTTAGCCCAGAGTTATCATAGAAAAAAATACATTGTTTTAATGGAAAACATAGAGTATAATCTATGAACAAAATCCGATCAAGGAGGAGTATCGTTGAAGCAAGCCACGCTGCATCAGCTCAAAGTCTTTGAAGCCGTTGCTCGACATAATAGCTTTACTCGTGCAGCCGAAGAATTATTTCTCACTCAACCCACCGTGTCAATGCAGGTAAAACAGCTTACCCGAGCGGTTGGTGTTCCTTTATTTGATCAAGTGGGCAAACGTCTTTATCTTACCCAAGCGGGGGAGGAACTCGTCAAGACCTGCCGTGCCATATTTGAGAATTTAGACCAGTTTGAGATGACCGTCGCTGATCTGCAAGGGCTGAAACAGGGACGCTTGCGGGTGGCGGTGATCACAACCGCTAAATATTTTATTCCTCGGTTACTCGGTCCATTTTGTCGGCGTTATCCAGGCATTGATGTGTCGCTTCAGGTGACCAATCACGAACACATCATCAATCGTCTGAATGACAATGCCGATGATTTGTACGTGATGAGTCAACTCCCGGAACTGGATATTACCTACGAAGCCATTCTTGACAATCCCCTCGTCGTCATCGCCCCATCGGATCATCCGTTGGTGAATGAAACCAATATTCCCTTGGAGCGCTTGGCAGAGGAACCCTTTATTATGAGAGAACCGGGGTCAGGAACGCGCAAGGCGGTGCAAGAACTGTTTGATGCCCGTGATATTAATCTAAAAGTGCAGCTTGACCTGGGCAGCAATGAAGCCATTAAACAAGCGATCGCGGGGGGGTTAGGCATTTCGGTCTTATCCCGTCATACCCTAGCCCTAGAAGGCATCTGCAATCAACTGACCATTTTAGATGTGGAAGAATTCCCGATTGAACGATACTGGTATGCAGTTTACCCCAACGGCAAACAACTCTCTGTTGTCGCTCGCACCTTTCTCGATTATCTGCTCACCGAAGGCAAAGACTTTGCCCAAAAGACTGCCCTACGCCGCCCCTTGCCACCGCAATCCAATGGAAATCGTTCCCCTAGCGCTGCAAACTCCGAGGATCAAGGGCATCCCGCAGACCATCCCCCAGCAAGTTAAAGGCTAACACGGTCAAGATAATCAGGAGGGCGGGGGGCCAAATTAACCAGGGCTGTAGCACCAAAATCGAAGCATTGGTTGCCAAGGATAGCAAATTTCCCCAGGAGGGGTCAGGTTGCTGAATGCCCAGACCGATTAAACTCAGCACCGATTCCGCCACAATAAAACTGGGGACGGCGAGAGTGGCTGAGATAATCACATAGGTGGCCGTTTGGGGCAGCACATGGCGGACAATAATGTACAACGGTTTCGCCCCCATCGCTTGGGAGGCTTGGACAAATTCTCGTTCTTTAATTGACAACACCTGTCCGCGAATCACCCGGGCTAATCCAGACCAGCCAATAAACGAGGTAATTAAAACAATTAATAAAAATCGTTGGGCGCTGGTGAGTCCGGGTGGTAACACCGATGCCAATGCCACGAGTAGGTATAGGGTGGGAATGGTCATCATCACTTCCACCAGGCGCATCAGCAAGGCATCAATCCACCCCCCGAAATAGCCAGAAATTCCGCCGATAATTAAACCCAGAGGAAAAGAGATAGCAATTCCCACTAACCCGATACTGAGACTAATTCGCCCCCCATACACCAACCGACTGAATTGATCGCGACCTTGCTCATCGGTTCCTAAAAGATTCAGTTTGCCTTCACCAATCGTACCGAACAAGTGTAAATTCATCGGAATTCCGCCAAAGATCTCCACCTCTTTAAAGTTAGGGGGTAAGGGGAAACGCAGTTGGAGAAACGGGTAAGGCGCACCTTGAACAAATAAACGGATGGGAGACGGACTTTGCCAATCCACCATCAGTTCTCGGTCTCCCGTCTCTAAATCCGTGGGTCCTTGGGTGGTTGGGTAGACATGGGGACCAATAAACCTGCCCTCAGGAGTGCGCCAGTAGACTTGGGTGGGTGGCAAAAGGGAACCATTGGGTTGGGAGAGGTATGGGTCATAAGGCGCGACAAAATCAGCCGCAATCACGGCAATGTAGAAAATTAATAGCACGATCGCGCCAAACCGAGCCAAGGGGTTCTTTTTCAGTTTTTGCCACCAGTTCATGGGTTAACGGGTTAAGAGTTAAGCTGTTGGGCAAGTTGTCGGTGTTCTTCTTCGTTCTTTTCGTGTTCGACAACAAACACGTTGGAGTAGAGGTTGGCGGTGATTTGCTTACCCTCTTGGGTGAGGGACAGGTAACGCAGGGCTTCCTGGATAAAGGGAAACACGCCATTCCAGTAAAACCTGGAATAACCGGCGCGAAGGTCACCAGGATGCTCATAGCCTAAGGCTTGATTGACACCTGTTTCTTCAAATTCGTAGAATAGAGAGCTAATTTTCTTGAGATAGCGGGGATCAGAAAGCTGACCAATTAAGTCAGAGGCACGAATCAAGCCGGGATAGTTTAGGGTATCTCGATGATCCCCTTCTTTGGGAACGGGGAAACGAGTCAGTTCAATATTGAGCTTAATTAGTTCCGCGTCAATCAGTTTATGACCGCCAAATCGCTCATCAATAAACAGTTTCGCCCGATCAACATGATGAGGCGTTAGGGATGCATCGGTAGCGCCAGGGGGTAGATGCACCATCTCACCATTTTTGCCCGTCGCGTACAGTCGTTCCGTTTCCCGATCCTGACGACAGACGCCTTTGACATAGCCAATGTCGTGGCACACCAGAGAAATGATAAAGTGCAACCAATCTTCTGGGGTGACGCCACCTTCACGGATATGTTTGCCTCGGAGAATCTCCTGACCCACTAAGGTGACGAGGATAGAATGCTCGACATTATGATAGAGGGCATCGCTGTTGGCAATATTTTCCATTGCCATACTGCCTGCCCAAGCAATAATGTCCTCATAGTCAGTTTTCAGCCCCCCGTAAGTCCGGTGGTAGCCTTCCCGGAGTCTTTGGACAAATGAGTTTATGAGAATTTCTGTTGCGTTAAACATCCTGGGTAATCCCTGCGGAGTGCAATGGTTTGAGGATCAATCGAACAGTTATAACTCTATACTTTACAGGATGGGATAAATTTAGGTGGATTGCGATCTAAAGATTCACAACCTCGCCGTGTTCTTGGTCATAGCTAGCGAGTGCCGAACTGGCAACCCCTTTAAGTGTAAGACTTTCAGGGTTTTGGTATCCGTGTAAACCTCCCTAGTTGAATCAGGTTCAGTTTTTCCCTCCAGAGTCTGGCAGATCTGAGTAAATTTATTGATATAATACCTTAAGGATTCTGGTTGAGAGTCACTGGCGGGTGTAGTTCAGTGGTAGAACGTCAGCTTCCCAAGCTGAATGTCGTGGGTTCGAGTCCCATCATCCGCTTTGTCTAACGTTAATTTATTCGATTTTAGGGCGATCGCAAT
>CAZNNK010000505.1:0-5400 GCA_964574085.1 uncultured Coleofasciculus sp. | reverse complement strand
TTCCTTGTCTCACCTCCATTCTACCATCAAAGTAAAAAACCTACCCTTGTGAGGGCGCTCGTCCCCCATCGGGGGGTCCTAACAGGTGTAGGTTTTTTATTTTAGGGTGGAGACAAGACAAGGAGGACAAGGAAGGAAAGAAGACAAGGGGGGAAAACCGTACAGAATTTGGTTCGGTCAAACTAACTTCTAAAAGCAGAAACGCCCTATTTTTCGTTCTCACTCTTCCTTGTCTACTGGTCTACCTGTCTTCCTTGTCTTACCTGAACCGCAATCTTAAAAAACCTACCCTTGTGAGCCACCCCCGTCCGGTCAATTGCAGCTACAAGCAACCTTCTACAGTCGAGAACAATCAACCCATCCCGACGGAACCGTACAACCCCCAGCCACGGGTGAATTTGGCAAAACCTTAACCGAAGCCCTGGCAGGTCAAGGGTTTCTGCAATGTGCCGTAGACCCAAATGTGATTCCACTCAAAACAGTATTTACCTTAATCCTGTGGGATGGTCAACAGGTTTCTGCCAAGGCGTTGGATATCGGTACAGCGATTAAAGGCAACAAAATTGACATCTATGTTAATACCAATACCGAAGCGATTAACTTAGGCGTCCAATCAGTCACCGCTTTATTCGGAAGTGGGTCAGATAATGGCAACAATAATGGGTCAACGGGTCAAAAAATCGCCCTACAAACCTACAATGGTCAGTATGTGGGTGTAGAAGAGAATGGCGCACGCCCTGTTGTCGCTAATCGGACTACAATTGGCGACGGGGAAACCTTTACCCTGCATCAATTGGGGGGAAATCAAATCGCCCTGCAAGCCCACAATGGTCAGTATGTCAGTGCTGAAGATGGTGGCGGACGTGAACTGGTCGCCAATCGCAGTAGTATTGACGCCTGGGAAACCTTCACCTTGCATGAATTGGGGGGAAATCAAATCGCATTGCAAGCCCACAATGGTCAGTATGTTTGTGCTGAAGATGGTGGCGGACGTGAACTCGTGGCTAATCGCAATTCAATTAGCGGATGGGAGGCGTTTGTCAAGGTTGCACCCGGTACTGTTCCCCCTCCTCCACCGTCGGGTGGCGGTTTTGCCAGTATCGTATCCCGCCAAACCTACGACGCCATGTTCCCCAACCGGAACGATTTGTATAGCTACGATAACCTAGTCGCCGCCACTCAGAAGTACCCAGAGTTTTGCAACCGGGGTTCCGATGAGCAACGTAAACGCGAGGCGGCGGCTTTCCTGGCAAATATTGCCCACGAAACAACAGGAGGCTGGGATACAGCGCCCGGAGGACGTTACGCCTGGGGTCTACATTTCATCGAAGAGGTAGGGTGTGAACATGGAGGCTGTACCCAATACTGCGATCCCAACAATACCCGCTATCCCTGCGTACCCGGTAAAACCTATCACGGGCGAGGTCCAATGCAATTGTCATGGAACTATAACTATGGTCAAGTGGGCGAAGCCTTGGGGATAAATTTGTTGGCTAACCCCGATTTAGTCAAAACCGATGGTGCGATCGCGTTTCAAACCGCCCTGTGGTTCTGGATGACGCCCCAACCCCCCAAACCCTCTTGTCACGCCGTCATGACTGGCGGTTGGACGCCCAACCCCAGCGACATCAGCCAGGGACGTGCGCCCGGTTTCGGGATGACGATTAACATCATCAATGGCGGTCTTGAATGTAGCATACCAACGAACGACAAAGTTCGCGATCGCGTGGGTTTCTATGAGCGCTTTACCCAGATGTTAGGTGTCAGCATGGGCGATAATATATACTGCGATCGCATGGCACACTATTAAAGTTTGTAGTAAGCGCTTTAGCGCTTCAGGTAGGCAACGGATTGTTGAACGGATGTAACGGATGAATCGTAAATCCGAAGCTGAAGTGAGTTTATCCGTTGCCCACCGGTTATATCTATAGAGTTCAGTGCGATCGCGCCGTTACCGTTTTGCCCGATTCCACGGAAAAACAAGAATACAGAAGCTGACGCCTTTTACGAGGAGGCTTTTATGACGGTCAATTCAACAGTAAGATGGATACTTATACCAATCTCTAGCCTTACCCTCTCAACCTGCCTAACCCAGAATACCCTCGCCCAATCCCTACCGCCACCAGGCGTCACCCTTCCCCCAGAAACACCCGAAACCATCGAACAAACGATTCCCCAACCCCCCGCCTCACCCTTCCCTCCCCAACCCCCGACACCCCCTCCCCAACCGCAACTGCAAACCCCACCCTCCCAACCCCCACCAGATATTACCTCCCCAGAAAGCGATCGCGATCGCATCTTGATCAAAACCATAGAAGTTCTTGGCAATACCGTCTTACACCCAGAAATTACCGCCTTAATCGAACCCTATCAAAACCAAGAAGCCAGCTTCGAGGACTTACTCAACCTCCGCTCAAGTATCACTCAACTCTACATTGAAAACGGCTACGTCACCTCTGGCGCCTTCCTCGTCAATAATCAAGAACTTAGCCAGGGTGACATCCAAATCCAAATCGTCGAAGGGGAAGTCGAACAGATTGAAATCACAGGATTAAACCGCCTCCGAGAAGGCTATGTCCGCCGTCGCCTAGAACTCGCCACTCGTCCCCCCTTAAATCAACACCGCCTCGAAACCACCCTGCAACTGTTGCAACTCAATCCCCTCTTCCAACAAGTCAACGCTGAATTAACTGCTGGAAGTACCCCAGGGCGAAATATCCTCCAAATCCAACTCCAAGAAGCCCCCACCTTTGGCGCTGGTATCGCTACCGCCAATACCCAATCTTCCAGCCTGGGTTCTGTGCAGAACAGTATTAACGCCAGTCATAATAACCTCTTGGGATTTGGCGATCGCATCAGTGCCACCTACGGCATCACCTCAGGAGTCAACTTCTACAACCTGAACTATATTCTACCCGTCAATGCCCGCGATGGCACTTTAACCCTAAGCTACAGCAATACCAACAGCCGGATCATCGAAGAACCCTTCGAGGACATAAAGATTAGAAGCGAAAGCCGCAACATTTCCGCCAATTTCCGCCAACCCCTGATTTACACCCCCGAACGGGAATTAGGGATGGGTGTAGCCTTCGACTTGCGTCGCAGCCAAACCTATATCCTAGATGATATTCCCTTTTCCTTCTCCGAAGGTCCCGACGATGGGGAATCGAAAGTAACGGTGATTCGATTGTATCAAGATTGGGTCAATCGTAGTCCCGGACGAGTCTTAGCCGCGCGATCGCAATTTAGTTTTGGCATTGATGCCTTTGATGCCACGATTAATGATATCGGCATTGATGGACGATTTTTCACCTGGATTGGGCAATTTCAATGGGTTGAACAATTATCCCCCCGCGCCTTACTCGTCGCCCGAATTAATACCCAACTCACCCCCGATACCTTACTTCCCATAGAACGCTTCACCATCGGCGGTGTGGATACCGTCAGAGGCTATTCCCACAATCAACGGGTGGGCGATAATGGGATTATGGGTGCTGTGGAGGTTCGCCTGCCTGTGACCTCAGATCCTAATATACTCCAATTCTCCCCATTTTTTGAAATTGGCACCGTTTGGAATAACCAAGGCATTACCCTTGAACCCGCCACGATTGCTGGCTTGGGACTGGGGTTAAACTGGTTAATTACACCCGATTTATCGTTACGTCTCGACTATGGCATTCCGTTAATTGACGTTGATGAAGAAGGAGACTCGCTGCAAGACAACGGACTCTACTTTTCCCTGCATTATCAACCCTTTTGAGATGTAGTCTCCCCTGTGGAGTTCCCCGCTGTCTCGTCGATTATACTATTATTTATTTTTTCCCTTGTAAGCGTCTCACTAACTGATCAAACGGTTGCCAATTATCCTCGCGATCGATAGCTGTCCAAACCTCTTCAATCACAGGTCGTAGTAATGCAGTTTTCGGATTCTTCTCCTGTAACCGTTCAGCCATTTTCTCCAACTCATCCGTTGACAAATCCTGCAAGAGATGATGGTATAGTTCCCGCCACCTAGCTAACAACACTTGCTGTTCAGCCGAGTGGCAAAACGACGCCTGAGCAAAAATTTGTGAGGCATCATCACGCCAAGTAGGATGAAACTGCTGGGTTAATTCGGTGAAGAAGGCATGATATCCTACTTGGGTTTCTTGTAATAACTCAATCGTTCCCTTGAATAAGCTATCCCCCTGCGCTTCATCTACTTGCTCAAATCCCAACTTATTCAACATCAACTGTCGATAGGTCTGATGATAGTGGTGGTTATAAGCCGCTAACCAAGCTTCCAATTCATCCACCGGAATCACCATACCTAACGGTTGCTGCAACATTTCCAAATTCAACCGACAAATACTCGGTTGATTACCATAAGAATAGCGTCCGTAATAGTCGAAATACGCCGCCGTAAACACAGGATTATAGGTGGGAATAAACGCATAAGGACCATAATCAAAACTTTCCCCCGTAATCGACATATTATCCGTATTTAAAACAGCATGACAAAACCCAGCTGCCATCCATTGTGCCGCTAACTCTGCCACTCGTTTCACTAACTCGGCATAAAATTGGCAATATTGCTCAACTCTATCCTGCTGTTGCCATAGATGGGGATAATAATAATCAATCACATGATCCAGCAGCGCTTTGATTAAATCCCGACGCTTAAAATAGCGCAACCGTTCAAACGTGCCAAACCGGATATGAGACCGACTCATCCGTACCATCACCGATGAACGAGTCGGTGACGGTTCATCCCCTCGCCACAACCGTTCCCCGGTTTCAATCAAGCTTAAACAGCGAGAGGTACGCACACCTAAACCCTGCAACGCTTCCGCCGCCAGGACTTCCCGTACTCCACCTTTAAGGGTCAATCGACCATCTGCACCCCTAGAATAGGGAGTTGTCCCGGAACCTTTTGTGCCAAAATCGTAGAGTTCGCCATCGGTTCCCCGCACCTGACCATAGAGAAATCCGCGACCATCCCCTAATCTGGAATTATATTCGCCAAACTGATACCCATGATAGCGTAAGGCTAAAAAGGGTCGGATGCCGACAAATTTACCAAACGCCTGGATAAAATCGGCATCTGTCACCGTTTGTGGGTCTAACCCTAAAATTGGCAGCAGTGGGTCATTGCGGAACCGCAGGTGATGACAGGGGAATTCGGCGGCGGCGACTTCATCAAAATAGTCATAGCCGAGGGATTCTAAGGCTCTTTCGTATTCCAAGGAGAGAAACATATTGATGTTGGTCATGGATCATTGGTCATTTTTCTATACTAAATGCAAGGAATGACTGCAACCTTATGTTCTGAACCTTCCAGGTTCTACCTAGGAACGAGGAGGACTTAAGCTGTTCGGCATTTAAACCTTAATATCAATAATGGGGAAATCCTTGCCGTAG
>CAZNNK010000504.1:0-5413 GCA_964574085.1 uncultured Coleofasciculus sp. | reverse complement strand
GAAATGGGGTAATAATGCCTCTATGGTGTAGACATAGCCAAAGAAATTGGTATCCATGAGCTGATGCCAATCACTTAACTGTGTCTTTTCCACCGATCCAGTCAAGCAGATCCCTGCATTATTGATCAGGACATCAATTTGGCTATAGTGTGACAGTGCCTTATCCACCAATTCTTGCACCTGTTCGGGGTTCGTGACATCGGTGGAAATAGCCAGGGCGTCGCCTCCCTGGGCGCGAATGTCTTGGGCTACCGCCTCTAATCGCTCAGGTTGGCGGGCAGCGAGGACAACGGAATAGCCGTTTTGGGCAAATAGATGGGCAGTGGCTTTACCGCTACCTTGAGACGCGCCAGTAATCAGAACCGTGGAAGCCATAAGCACTGAATGAGTAAGTTCATCTGTTTTTGATTGTGCCAAAACTTGACCCGATCGTGTGTATCAGACTGTAGACTCAATCCATCGGGTTCGGCAAAACTCACAGTAAGAGCCATCAAACGTCCGATCCTCTTGGGTGAGGGATGCACCACACCGAGGACAGGAGTTGAGGCGGCGAGCTAAGGGATGACTTTCTTCCTGTAGGGGAGTAGCCAGAAGTTGCCAATAGTCCTCCTGAGCAGCTTGCACGGGATCGGTCGTCCGGTGAAGTTGGACTGCCTGTAAGTAGAGTTGTTGGGACTTTAACCAGATCTGATAGTCGAGAACCTCAAAGAGCTGCTCTAAAGCACGTTCTAATTGCTCTGAACCATTGGGTTCTCCTCCTTGGCTACGAACTGCTCGGTCAGCTTTCTCCCAGGAAAGGGACAACTTCGAGGCAAGTTCGTGTAAATCGATGTATAGTTTGTTGACATCCTTGTGCTGCTCCTTTGCAGAGCCAAAAGATTGCTCAGTGTCCCAGTCTATCTGCTGACAAGTAAGTTGTGTTCCTACCTCTGTCAGCGATGGCTTCTCCAGTACCTGTCCGGCCAGCTTGAGAGTCTCTGCGAGGTGGTAGAAAATAGTATGTTCGAGTCCAGAGGTGATATCTATCAGTTCGTACCGAATGCGCTGAAACGCCTGGGGGACATCAGGAGTGACGGCAGATAAGGTTTCTACCTCTTTCACTAAGCGAGTCAGATCCCAGTAAAGTTCCTTCAAGTGAAAACGCAGTTCCTTAAAGGGTTTGGTATTGGGGAAACCTGGTAGAATTGGAGAGGTTGGGCGGTTCATCGGAGCGACGGGATTAAGGGTGTTTTCCAGGATAAGCTAACACGCATTTAATTTGCCTAATTTATTAGCTGAACCCTTTTACTGGCATAGAGTACTTCAGCAAACTAGATGCTCAACAATTGATCAGGGTGGTGGTAAGAAAGGCGGAGGATTTTCTCCCATCTTCTCGGCGGCTTCACGCAGCCGTCTCTCAATGTCGAGAATCTCTTCGTCAGTAAACTCTCGGCGCAACTCCCGCAGGGCCTGCCTGCGCGAAGCACCTTTGATTGCTTGTTGAATATTCTTCAATCTGCCTGTCTATCCATGGCAACAACTGAGTTAGACGATAACTCTAACCCCCAATCCCCCACCCTCACAGAAAAGGAAGTGACACCACCAAAGCGGGGACGAAAGAAAAAAACAGACCCATCCCAAACCCCCATCCAACCTCCCCAATCTCAAGTTCCCCATCAACTTTGGGATATTTGCCGCACCTTAGCACGTCCCCGCCTCGATGACTTAGCGCAACGGATTGAACCAACAGCAACTTGGGATGATTTAGTCCTGCCCGATCAACAAAAAAATACCTTGCGAGAACTTGCCACCCAACTACGACAACGGGGAAAAGTTTATCAAGAATGGGGCTTTGCGGGTAAAAGTGGTCGCGGTTTAGGGATCAGCGCCCTGTTTGCGGGTGCATCGGGTACGGGGAAAACTATGGCATCGGAGGTATTGGCACAAGAATTTCGTCTCGACTTGTACCGCATTGACTTGAGTGCTGTGGTGAGCAAATATATCGGAGAAACAGAGAAAAACCTGCGCCGGATTTTTGATGCGGCGGAAACTGGAGGGGCAATTTTACTATTCGATGAAGCCGATGCGTTGTTTGGCAAGCGTACTCAAGTTAAAGATAGTCATGACCGCCATGCCAATGTGGAAGTGAGTTACCTACTGCAACGGATGGAAGCCTATCAGGGTTTAGCTATTCTCACCACCAATCTCAAAGAATCCTTGGATCAAGCTTTTCTTCGACGTATCCGATTTATTCTCTCTTTCCCCTTTCCTGATGCCCAATCCCGATCCGAAATTTGGCAGCGAATTTTCCCAAAACAGACTCCCACTAAGAAACTTGACTTTAGAAAGTTGGGCAAGCTGAATGTAGCTGGCGGAACTATCCGCAATATTGCCATGAATGCGGCGTTTCTGGCTGCTGATGCTGGAGAACCTGTCATGATGAAGCATATTTTAGCGGCGACGAAAAGTGAATCTCTAAAACTGGGACAGATGCTGCTCAATACGGAGATTCAGGGTTGGGTATGATACTCAATTCTGGTTAAATCCCCCCTTTTTGGTGGGGATCGGGATAAGCCAAGTTCTCTCTAACGCTGAGATCACTTGGCTGATAAATATCAAAACGTTTTCGTTGGCTGACTGGGCGATCGCTCAAAAACCAGACTGCAATCCTAAACAAACCAACGCTAACAGCCCACCTGTCAAATAAAACGCTCCCACAATTTGGGTTTCTGACCAACCGCTTAATTCTAAATGGTTATGAAACGGTGACATTTTAAACAGCCGTTTACCGACTCCAGCCTCATCTTTGGTGGCTTTGTAATAAGCAACTTGGGCAATCACCGAGATTGATTCCCAACAGAAAATGCCACTGAGAACAAATAAACACCAGAGATTTTGACTCAATAATCCTACTGCCGCGAGAGCGCCACCTAAAGCCAGGGACCCGGTATCTCCCATAAACACGGCAGCAGGGTGGCGATTATGCACGACAAACCCCAGACAACTGCCACTGAGACAAGCACAGAACACCATTAAACCCGGTGACGTTGGGGCAACGATCGCCGCCAATGCCAAAAGCGCGATCGCACAGGTTCCCCCAGCCAATCCATCCACCCCATCAGTCAGATTCGTGGCATTGCTTTCCGCCGCCAGCACAAACAGCGCCAGGGGCCAAAACAGTAATCCTAAGGGTAAGACTATCCCAAACGGGAGTGCGATCGCGGTAATACTAATCGGTTGACTTGCCGCCAGCCAAATACAAAACATCAACCCCACGCTGATCTGTAGTGCCAATTTCAGGCGAGGGGAAATGCCTTTATTAGAACGGCGGCGGATAATTTGCCAATCATCCAACCAGCCAATCATCCCATAAGCCAGGGTCACAACGGATACAACCAGGACATTAACAAACTCTTGCCCTGCCAGTGCCAATCCCGACCAAACTAGAGCAACCGTTACTGCCACCGGGACAAAAAACACCCCACCCATGGTAGGGGTTCCAGCTTTTTGTAAATGAGTTTGGGGTCCATCCTCCCGGACAATCTGCCCCATTTTCAGGGTTTGCAGAAATGGGACAACCCAATACCCCAGTGCTGCCGTCACCACGGCACAAATCAACAGGGGTAAGGTCATGGAAACTCCGGCGAACAGGGAGCGTTCCCCCAACCCATCTAGAATCAATGACCCCAGACTCAAACCAACGGCTAGTAACGTCAAGAGGCTGGAACCCGTTAAATTAAACGACCGCCCAGAAGTTAATTTTGCGTCTATCACGGACAAAACATCCCTTTATCGAACTTCCTCACACACAATCAGACGCATGGCGTCTTGGCGATTCCCGTGTGACCCACGGCACTGATGGGAATCGTAACATCAATAGGGTACTTGCAATCAATCCTTCAAGCAAATTTACTTATTGTTGCCCGATGATTCATCACGATCGCTAACTATAGAGCAACTAATAGCGGAAAACTGCCGCGATCGGTGATTGAGCGGGGACACGCTCGGATTCTACAGCAAAAACTGTGCCACCATTCAAAACCGTATAAACGGCTGCTAAATCCAATAAATCTTGGTCACCAGCCTGGTGTTGCTCATGTAGCTGCACCGTGTTGCTCTGTGGGTCAAAGTTACCCCACTGCTGATGGTCTACGGCGACAAACAACGAATCAATGCGTTGATTATAAGCCGCCGGCACTACTTCTTTCAGGGCATCAGAGGCTTGTTCCTGATTATTTCCAGAAAATTCTCTGAAGCAGTCAATTGCCTCTTTCTCTGCTTGTTGAAATTTCGGCTGCACGATTGCCCAGGCTTGAGTATGGAGATCCTCTGGCTTCGAGAGTTCTGGATTGCCTGTAATGCCTTCGTCCAGAAGATGGGGGTAAGAATTCACTCGTTTATAAATCGGCAGGAGATAGTCTACACCCGCTAGCACTAGCGGAACCGTATCATCCTGGAGAAACTCTTGCATCCCTTGATTCACTTGGCTTAAAAAACGGATAAGCTGATTTTGGTGATCCTCATCCACACCCCGTCCATGCATGGTTCCTGGCTCTGAACCGGGTAATCCACCAGGGGAATAGGTTTCAGAGGACATGAATTGAGTTTGATTTTCCGAATCCTCATACTGAAGCACACTCATCAGACTTTCGGGCAGATTGTCAACATTCTCAGGCTGAATTTCCCGAATGCGATCGCGTGTTCCCACTAAGAGTCGCACCTTCTTTTGACTCAGTGCCAAGATATAGAAACATCCATCACCCGTCAGCAGTGGCATGAGTGGCTTGAGGTGAAATTGGTCACTAACCACGACTAACTCGTCACAATCAAGGGGTAGACGGTAATAGCGAAAGAAATTGGGAGCAATGAACAGGGCAAGTCCATGATTCTGATGACGCCAAAACTCATCGCTTTCCAACTCTTGAGCGCTATTGAGCAGTTCTTGGGCATCGGCTGGACGCATACCCTTCTCAACCAACTGGGCTTCGGCTTTCCCCCGGAGATTCTTGAAGCGAATGGGGTCTTGTTGGATTTCCGGACCTGCCGTATGGGTAGGCATAAATATAGAAACACACAATCCTTCTGGCTGTTTAACCAAGGTTTTGAGTTCGTCTCTCGATAGTAATGGCATAAAATTGAACTCCTATACTTCTCTTCAATTGAAAAAAATCAAACGAACAGGCAAGATAGCCAGCTAACCCTAATGGTTAGAGGCTAAATCTCTGACGACTTGTTTAGGTTGGGTTGCCGTTTAACCCAAAAGCCTAAGCTTGCCTGCCTTTATTTCAACGAAGATAGTCTGTTCAATACATCTGCCTTACGATAGGAAATCCTGTATTGATAACGATTTGCGGCTCATAATAATAGTAGATAGCCAGAGTCGGGGGAGCATACCCTGCATAAAGTAGGGGTACGACATGTCGTACCCCTACTT
>CAZNNK010000503.1:0-5440 GCA_964574085.1 uncultured Coleofasciculus sp. | reverse complement strand
ACTTGGGCGGCTGCTACATCCCTGTCGGTTGTGTAGCCGCAATGATGGCATGAATGGATGCGCTCAAATAGTAGCTTTTGAGAAGTTTCTGTTAAGCAATTAGGACATACTTGGCTAGTCTTCTTGGCGTCTACCTTAAGGAAAAACACGCCACGCTTAAAACAGCATTGTTCTAGGGTTTGGAGGAATTGACCCCACCCAGCGTCTAGGCAATGCTTGCCTAACATCCCCTTGGCTAATCCCTTGAGGTTGAGATTTTCAGCGAATATCATACCTGCCCAATTGCAAAGGTTATGGGCTAACTCCCAATGGTAGTTTTTTCTGATATTGGCTATCCGTTCATGCAATCGGCTAACTTTGAAGAGTGCCTTCTTTCGGTTGTTACTCCCTAGTCGCTTCCTGGATACTCGTTTTTGCAGCAATTTAAGCTTGCTCTCTAGCTTCCGGAAGGGCTTAGGGTTAGGGAATAATCTACCGTTAGAAGTGGCTACAAAATGGCTAATTCCTACATCTATTCCTATGGCTTCACCGTGGGGCATTGGCTGGGGTACATCGATATCCCACTGTAGGGTTAGCATAACGTACCAACCTGATGCACGCTTGACCACGCGGACTTGCTTTATGGTTGCTCCGTCCGGGATTGGACGGGACTGCCTGAAGCTGACCAGCCCAATCATGGGTAGCTTAACCGTAGTCCCTTGTATCGGTTCTTTCCCCAATTGAGGGAACACGAATGACCGCATTCTACCAGCTTTCTTAAACCGTGGGAAACCATGCCCTTGCTCCCACATACTGACGAATGCTTTTTCTAGCCGCTTAAGCGTTTGCTGTAGCACTTGTGAGTGTACTCGCTTTAGGTTGGGGCTTGTTTTTCGGTATGCGGCTAGTTTTTTGCATTGATTAGCATACGTGGGTCTAGGGGCATCAGCCGGAATGATGTATTCAGACCGGAGTGAACAAACGTTAATCTGACAGCTACGGGACTTAAACCAGTCTTTGCGCTCACCCAATGCGTAGTTATAAACGCGACGACATTGCTCTAGCCAATCCTCAAAGATGGCTACCTGAGTTTCTGTTGGTTTCAGCTTGAATTCGTAGGTCAGATTGAACACTTGTGCATCACCTCCTTGCTCTAGTATACACTACAGCTAACAATCGTCCGGACGATTTTTAAGACTCGCAGCTAAAGCTGCTATGCTGGACGCCTAGCTCGGTTTCATCCCTCGGTTAAAACGCGAGGGCTTTCACCGTCGCTGTTCTGTAACCCGCTTTATGGGCGTCAAGTCTTGACGTTTGAACAGATGAAAGATTATTGGGTTGGTCAAGCTATATTTGTTACCTATCCGCCCAAGCTAAAACACGCCTTTTAAGATAGATCTGTGAGTAGGTTGGGTTGAACGACGTGAAACCCAACCGAGTATAAGTAGTCGGGTTTAACCGACTTAAGCGATAAACCAAGACCTTGAGTTAGGCTTCTGCCATAACTTCAAATATCTTAACGATCTGCTTGAGACGAAACCGTTTTAATTCCCGATGGATCGAGCATAATAAGACTCAGAGCTAAATTATTTTTTGGGAAAATCCGGTAGCACCTTCCCATCATCCTCTCCGTCTTTCAGAACCCTATCTCCACACAAACGTTATGAAAAACACACAAATACAACTAGGGCATCAACCAAAACTCTTCCACGTTCAAACCAACACCCCTGTTGAATTACCGCCTAATCGTTCGGTGATTCACATTGGTAAAGCTGAGGGCAGCATACAACCGGATATTGATGTGTCCAATTTGCCCAATTCCTACATTGTATCTCGAACCCATGCCACTATTTCCCTTGAGGGAGACCACTATTTTATCGAAGACGTGGGCAGTTCCAATGGTACATACTTAAATGGTATACGTCTTGCCCCCGCCAATCGACATCTTCTCAATCCGGGCGACAAAATAGAATTGGGGAAAGATAGCTTAGTCACATTTATCTTTGAAGATGCCAGCAATCTAGCTGTGATCACCAATCCAGAAACTCTTAGCGAACAGGAAACCTTTGTGACCAAGTTAACGGGTACAGGGTTAATTCTAGCCGGATTCGCCTTTCTTAGTTCCAGTCTTTGGTTTTCACATTTCGCCCTTCCTTTTGTGATTGTCGAGATACTGGGAGTGCTAACTGTCAATTATGGCGGACGCAAACGTCATTTTGGTTGGCTATTGATTGCGGCTGGAGTGGCAATCGCTGTCATGACCCATCAAGTTTTTGTGCTAACGAAAGTTGTCGGATTAGTTGTCTTAGCAATTTTAAGTTTATTCTGTGGATATCAGTTGTTTGTTTTTGGCAAGGTTAAAACGTTTAATCTATTAGCGATTAAGCGTATCCTTGTCAAATAGCAAAGGTTCTGCTGTCAGAGCAAAAAAAACACGACTTTTGCTTCCCTGTTGCTGGAAACATTGCAAGTAGGTTGGGTCGAGGAACGAGACCCAACAAGTAACAGTGTTGAATTAGACGTATAGGTTATTTTATTGAGCTGTTATCAGTAATCTCCAAATTGAAAGCTAAGATTGCCAAGATTATTCCTCGTTTTCTGGTGCAGAACAGTTACAGAAAATTTGCCTGGGTGTCAGAGTAAGTTCTGGAAATATATTGGAGACTAGAGTTTGCTCATTCTCAAAAATAGCCTCGTCATAGAATCCTTCGACGAGGGTGAGAATCATAACTTGTTGCTCAGATGAGTCAATGATCCAATATTCTGGAATCCCCCTTACTGCATATTCGGAGCGCTTGTAGCGATAATCTCTAGCTCTGTCGTCGGGGGAGACAACCTCAATAACCAGCAGTGGTGGAGGCATTGTTAAGGTGATGGTATTGCGGGGACTGCCGGTGAGAACCGTTTCACCTTCCTCGGAAAGGATCATTAAATCGGGTATTCTAAAGCTAGCTCTGACACTTGCAACCTGAATTTCTGCATCTTTGTGGCACAAACGAGTAAAGGGTACGAGTTGGAGAAACTGGACAAACAAGAAGGCGGCAATTCGTGCATTGAAGTTGCTTTCTGGAGGCATTTCTACTAATAGTCCATTGACCAACTCATAACGGGTATCGGTGTCATCGTTGTAAGCGAAATATTCCTGAACTGTGAATTTTTTATCAGATACTTGTAGTTGAGACATTGTTTTTGTTATTTGTCATTTGTTATTTCTACCAATCCCCAATCACTAATCCGGTGTAGGTAATAGTACGGTAAACACAGTCCCTTGATTCAGTTGCGATCGCACGGTAACTTGACCCCCCATTCCTTCTACCAACGTTTTCACAATCGATAAGCCTAAACCTGTTCCTCCTGGGGAACGGGCACGATTTTCGTCTCCGCGATAGAATCGCTCAAAGATGCGGGATTGCTGCGCTAAGGGGATACCTTGTCCGCGATCGCACACCTGAATCCTTACCTGTTCCCCCGGTTGGTCTAAGTTTACGGTAACAGGTTGATCGGGGTCTGAATATTTTACCGCATTGTCAATTAAATTGAGTAACACTTGCTTAAGGCGATCGCGATCGGCTAATACCTCAATCACGTCACTCGTGCTATCACAATGAATCACTCGATTACTATATTGCACCGCCATCTCTACAACTTCAGCAACTAAATCATTAAGCACAAATGGTTCTAAATTAAAATGCATTCTGCCATGATCAACTCGGGCTAAGTCCAATAAATCTTGCAACAATTGAACCGTCCGATCCGCTTCAGAGGCGGCAATTCCCAAGGCTTCTTGCTGAGGCGGCGTTAAGTTATTCCCGCGCCGTAATGTGCTTTGTAAATATCCAGAAACAATCGTCAATGGCGTTCGCAATTCATGGGAAACATTACTCACAAATTGCCGCTGCTGTTCCCACGCCTCAAACAGGCGGTTTAACATATTATCAAAGGTTTGCGCTAATTCTTTCACCTCACTCGGCGCTTTATCCAGATGCAGCCGCGCTTGTCCTAAATCGTCAGCCGAAATGGTTTGGGTGAGTTGACTCATTTGACATAAGGGTTGCAGCGAGCGCTTAATATAAAAGGAAATGACCACAATCATGACGGTAATGGACAGCAAACTAGCAATCCCCAAGGTACGAATCAAACTTAAAAACATAGCTTGTTCGCTGGTAATATCCTTTGCCACATAAATCTTACCCAGCCTTTCACCCTGCACCTGCAAGGGAGTACCACAAGCGATCCAATACCGTCCGTTCACCCGATATAATTTAGGGATTAGGGGTATCTTTGAGGACAATAAATCATTGGTGGGATTAAGCTGTAAGGCTGAGGATTGAGCCGGAATTGATCCATCAGCACCACGCACCCACAACAGCGTATCCCCCGTAGTCAGGTTCTCAATCGCCTTCTGCATCCCTGTTTCTAGGGACATCATCTCACTATAAAGTTCTACATCATGGGGGAAGCGATCGCTAAGATATTTAATATGATGTTTTTGGGCTTTAATCAGGATTTGCTGCATGTACCAACTCGTCCAGATGGCAACAGCACTTAATCCCGTAATCGACACTGCTGCAATGCCTACCGTTAATCGCACCTGTAATGAAAAAGGATCAAATTTGGGTAAGGCTTGACATAAGAATTTGAGCAGACGGCTGGAAAATTTCATCGGAGTGTTGATCGAACTATCATTGTTAAATACATCCCATTTTAGAGTTTAGGTTTTGCTACTTCTATTCAAAAGGGATGCATTGGGGAAGCCCGGTTCACTTTCAGTTAATCCGATGATCCTTAAATAAAGATGATTTTTTCCTGATAGATAGATGAGTTTTATACGTTATGTTGGGGAATAGGGAACGGGGAACGGGGAACAGTGACAGGATGAGACAGGGCTGGTTTTGGTCGAAATATTATCGGTTTCGCTGTTAATTTTGTTCCTAAACCCGCCCCTACATTCAATCTTATCTATCGATATTCTATTTATCAATATAACCGAAAACCGAAATTGGATCGGAAAATATACCCGATTTTCCGGCGCGTCACCTTGCCGATATTAACATTCCACATCGGTAGGGGCGGGTTTAGGGATTCAATCGGGAAACCCACCTCCAACCCAACAACAAAACCCGCCCTATTCCCCACCTACAATTAATCCTCAACCCGATAACTCAACCCACCTGATTTTACACCGCGATCGCACTTGGGTTCGTAGTGAGGGCTTGAGCCCTAGATTCTGTTGGGTTTGTTGGCGTCAACCCAACCTACAATCTATATTTTAGCTGTGTCACTCCACTACCTGATTTTACACCGCGATCGCATGCTAAAGTGACAGGATGAAACAGGGCGAGTTTGGGTCAAACTCTTAGCGGTTTCACTGTTAATTTTGTTCCTAAACCCACCCCTACATTCAATCTTACAGCGCTTTTCAAGTAAGTGAGGTACACAGACAGATCCCCGACTTCTCCAA
>CAZNNK010000502.1:0-5444 GCA_964574085.1 uncultured Coleofasciculus sp. | reverse complement strand
GTGCAGCGCGGCTTCAAATACTAACCAGTTAACAAGCTCCTTAAAAGCAGCAACCTTATGTTCCTTATAGCCTTCTCCCTGGAGCCTTCGGACTTCTGCCTTCTTGTACTAGGCGGTTGGAGATTTATCAGTTTCCGCCTCAGATTCTGATTCAACCTGATCGGACTTAACAAAGTTAAGCGAGGCAGAATTTAGACAGTAACGCTGACCCGTTGGTGCGGGTCCATCATTAAAGACATGACCTAAGTGAGCATCACAAGCTGCACAGAGGATCTCAGTGCGACGCATCCAGAGACTATTATCGGCTTCGTATTTGATGTTTTCTTCATCAATCGGTGCCCAAAAACTGGGCCAACCCGTGCCAGAATCATATTTGGTTTTGGAGGTGAACAAGTCATTGCCACAGCAGACACATTTATAGACTCCCGGCTGCTTATTGTCGTGATACTCCCCGGTAAAGGCGCGTTCCGTTCCCTTCTGTCGGGTTACTTTATATTGTTCCGGGGTAAGCTTTTGTCTCCACTCGGCGTCACTCTTTTGTACTTTCTGAATCATGGTTTCAGCTTCCTTAACTAGGCGAATATCAGGTTCTATTAGGATTTTGGGGGTAGGCTGTAGAGGGAGAATGGGAATTTTACCCTCTTGGCAATCCTACCCAATTTAATCCTATCGTTCCTTTCCCACCGTCTCCATCGCCCTTAACCGCAAATACGGCGAAAAGGGAGATGATGGTGTGGAAAAGCGTTGAGCGGACAGAGGATGCGGCTAGTGCAGCGCGGTAGAAATAACTAACCAGTTAACAAGCTCCTTAAAAGCAGCTACCTTATGTTCCTTATAGCCTTCTGCCATCTGCCTTCGGACTTCTGCCTTCTTGTACTAGGATGGCAAGTTATTGCTAGCATAAGCATCCATCTTGTAAGCTGGCGTGCGATCGCTGTAATTGGTCTCAGTCCCGGTGATCGACTGGGCTAGCTGTTCAAAGGACTCAGAACGCCAGTTGCGATCGTGGATGGGCTTTCTCTGTTCGCCTCGAAAGTAAGCCTGAGTCCCGATGACAGCAACCGCGACCCAACCCACGACAAACAATGAAACTAGGATAACCATTGGGCTAATCATAATCGTTCTCCTTGGTTTAGCAACTTTGTAAATTTATGTTACTCATAATGTAACGAATCATTACAAAAAGCATCTGTGACTTGACTCTGGTGTAGGTGTGATGATAATCACTATCCCCGACCCATTTTTTGATCGCTGTGAATGAATTAACAACCGAGGTTTTAGTTGTCGGTGGTGGTACAGGTGGCACAAGTGCAGCCATCCAAGCCGCACGTCGAGGCGTCAACACAATTCTAGTCAGCGAATTTTCCTGGCTAGGGGGAATGCTAACAACCGCCGGGGTCTGTGCGCCCGATGGCAATGAATTAGCCGCATGGCAAACGGGATTATGGGGCGCATTTTTGCGAGAACTCAAACAGCGACAGCCCGGAGGACTGGATAATGGCTGGGTGAGTTTGTTTACCTACCACCCTGGAATTGGCGCTCAAGTTTTTGCGGATTGGGTGCAAGCATTACCTAACCTCAAGTGGATTGCTGGACAAACCCCGTTAGCGGTATTAAAAGCAGGAGATTGTGTCACGGGGGTGCAATTTACTGATGTTGTAATTCACGCCAAAGTCATCCTAGACGCTACGGAATTGGCAGATGTACTGGAATTAGCGGAGATTCCCTATCGCTGGGGGTGGGAAATGCGATCGCGCTTTGGTGAACCGAGTGCGCCTGTTGCTGACAATGACTTGACTCAACGCTATCCCGTTCAAGCACCTACCTGGGTGGTTATTCTCAAAGATTTTGGCACTGATACAGCACCAGAAATTCCTCCCCCGCCTGAATACAAGCCAGAACAGTTTTTTGGGGCGTGGGAGGGTTATGGGGTGGAATCCTTTCTCAATTACGGACGCTTACCTGGGGGACTCTTTATGCTGAATTGGCCCCAACGTGGCAATGATTATGGTGAGGGAGTTGGGCGCTTAGTGGAATCGGATGCATCCCGACAGCAGTTTCTCCAAGAAGCCCGTTGGCATAGTCAAGGCTTTGCCTGTTTTATTCAATCTCAACTGGGACGGCGTTATGGTTTAGCCAATGATATGTTTCCAGAGGCGTCCGTTGGGGGTGGGGCTTACGCCCTACATCCTTACTATCGAGAAAGTCGGCGTCTGGTGGGGATGGTGACATTGCGGGAGCAAGATATTTTACCAATACCGGGGGGTCAAGTCGCACCGTTACCCCTGGATGAGTCAGGCAATTTCACCGGAATTGCGGTGGGCAATTATGCCAATGACCATCATTATCCCGGTTTTACCTTTCCCTTAGCCCCAAAATCCATCCGTTGGGGAGGGCGTTGGACGGGAACGCCGTTTACGATTCCTTATGGTTGCCTTTTGCCAGTGTCCATGGATGGTTTGTTGGTGTGTGATAAAAATATCTCAGTTTCTCATATTGCCAATGGTTCGACGCGGTTGCAACCTGTGGTGATGAATCTGGGTCAAGCCGCAGGAATGGCGGCGGCGTTGTCTGTGGAACTGGGCTGTCAACCGAGGGAGTTAGCTGTCCGGCATATTCAAGAGGCGTTGTTGGGCGATGCTATTGCCCCGGCTGTCATGATTCCTATATTTAATAAATCCCTTGATGATCCCGATTGGCGGTACTGGCAACATTATTACTTGGATTGTCCAGAAGAGTATCCCAGTTCGGGGATGGTTGAGGAGCAGAGGGAGCAGGGGGAGCTGGGGGAGCAGAGGGAGCTGGGGGAGCAGAGGGAGCTGGGGGAGCAGAGGGAGCAGAGGGAGAATTTCTCCAATTACCAATCACCAATCACCAATCACCAATCCTATACCTTAATCTATTTCACTGGCATAGTCCAACGTCGTGCTGACCAGGATTATATGATTACCCTGAGCGAACCTGAAAGTCTTATCGGTCAAATTTGGATGTTGATTACGGTACAACCGGATGTTAATCAGCAACTCCAGCATTATCCTGATCAGCAACAGCTACAAGGGTGGGGATGTTTTAATCCGGCGGGAAATTGGTTACTGGTGAACCGTTTGCACTGATCAGGGATTAGTCGGCTCCTGTTGCGCTAAAAAAAGATAAACAGGCTAGTCTACCATTAAACTTCACACAATCAACAATAACTCTGACGGGAATTTTTCCTGAACCATGAGTAAAGAGTCCGTAACAGGGACTAGAAACCCTGACACGGACATCTGCTATGCGCTTTTACACTTCTGTTGCTTTAGTGAGCCTGCTTACGCTCTCATTTGCTGTCAATGCTCATGAGAGTCGCGATCGCTCGGTCTCACTTTTTCAGTCTACTCCTGCCCACTCGCTATTTTCTTTAGTGAAAACTGGAGACGCCGGTCCTCAAGCTCCTGAGACCAATCGCGGTGGACAACGGCGTTTCTTCACCTCCCAAGACACCCTCGCGCCCCAAATTTGTCACCGGGGTAGTGGACGGCGCGAATTTACTTGGGCATAGGTAGTTAGTGCCATTTGATATAATATATACTTTCCTGGAAGAATTATCCCCCCTAGTTGTGACCCATCCAGGGGGTCTTCCAGTTAATGGTATCTCCTGGGTTGTTTATCTTCCGTCGTCTATAATCTAAGGAGAATTTAGACTTTAATATTAGGGTGCTTTAAATTAAGCGCATGTTTTGCTTTTAAGTTGGACTCGCTGGTTTAGGTGAAGCCGTGGGTTCGTCATTACCTTTTATTCTGTTGTACCCATGCGATGTGACCGCTCCCTAAAATGACTAATCATCTCGATCTGATCAAGAGCCTTAGCCCCAGCGCCATGGATCAGATTATGATATATCTGGCTTTCAGCGCAATGAGAACCAGTGGACACCGACATGGGGCATTTCTAGATGCGGCGGCGACTGCTGCTAAATGTGCGATTTACACGACCTATTTGGAACAGAGTGAAAATATCCGGATGACCGGACATTTACACCATATTGAGCCAAAACGGGTCAAGGTTATTGTTGAAGAAGTTCGACAGGCATTAACGGAAGGAAAACTGCTGAAGATGTTGGGGTCTCAAGAACCCCGCTATTTGATTCAGTTTCCTTACGTGTGGATGGATCAGTATCCCTGGCAACCGGGGCGATCGCGGATTTCTGGCACTAGCCTGCATAGAGAAGAAAAACGCATTCTTGAGGAAAAGCTGCCGGATCATCTCCCCGATGCCCAGGTGGTGAGTTCCTTACAGTTCATGGAACTGATTGAGTTTCTGCACAGTCGTTCTCAGGAAGATTTACCCCCGGAACGGCGGGCACCGCTTTCGGAAGCCATGGCGGAACATATCAAGCGCCGTCTGCTTTATTCGGGCACCGTAACGCGCATTGATTGTCCTTGGGGTTTACCCTATTATGCCCTAACCAGTGCCTCGTATTCGCCTGTCGATGGCAAAGAACGTACCTACACGATGGTGGAAGATACGGCGCAGTACTTCCGGTTGATGAAAGAGTGGGCAGAACGTCAGCCGAATGTGATGCGGGTGTTGGAGGAATTGGATATTCCACCGGAAAATGTTGACCAAGCCATGAAAGAACTTGATGAAATTATTCGCGCTTGGGCGGATAAATATCATCGTGATGATGGGAAACCAATGGTTTTGCAAATGGTGTTTGGTCGGCAAATGGAATAGTTTTTTGTCATTGGTCATTGGTTATTTGTCCTTGGTTATTTCTCCGAGGACTTTTTTTGCCTTGTCAGGCGAACTCGAAACACTAGCCGAGTGCGATACTATGCCAGATGACGATCAATAAGATCGCCGCGATCGCACCAATTAAGGTATTAATAAAATTGACGACTTCGTTGGTCATCCATTCCACTTGAGATTGCCAAGTAGCACCAATCACACTTTCTAGGTTAGTGGCAAGAAAGGCAGCCAATACACAAAAAATGACATCTGTCAAGTCGATAAAGCCAACACCCCAACCCAAAACCGCGATCGCCGCCGAGGCGACAGCCCCCGCCAGGGTTCCTTCTAGGCTGACTGCGCCTTCGGTTCCGGGGGAGACGGGTTGTAAAGTGGTGATTAAAAAAGTGCGCTTCCCGTAGGCTTTACCCACCTCACTGGCGGTGGTATCGGAAAGCTTAGTGGCGAAACTAGCGACAAATCCCAGTAAGAGGAAACTGCGATAAGGTTCATCCAGGAAAAGAATGCCCACCGCGCAAAGTGTACCCGTTAAAGCCGAACCCCAAACATTTTCCGGTCCTCTAGCACCCGAACGCTTTTCCGCGATCCCTGCGGCTTCTTTTTGTGCCATCCCGATACGGGTAACCGCAGAACCGACGAGGAAATAGACCATAACAATCAGATACCCTTGCCAGCCCAATGTCCCCCAAATCACAATTCCTAACGCCCAGGCGTGGAG
>CAZNNK010000501.1:0-5476 GCA_964574085.1 uncultured Coleofasciculus sp. | reverse complement strand
TTGTAACTCATTCAAAATCCGAATATAAAGCAGCGGATTAGTCTCAGGTTCAGCCTTTTTCGCGGTTTCTAGAGTTTTAATCGCCTCCTCAACCTGTCCTAACTGTTTCTGCACTCTTGCTAATAATAACAGATACCAACTGTGATGCTGTTTCTCTGTCATCGCGTCTGAGAGTTGCAATGCTTTTTTGACAAACGCCTTTGCCTGACTCCCCTGGTGCTGGTACAAAGCGACTTCGGCGAAAAAGCCATAATTTTGAGCCAGTGACGCCGGATTGCCATGGTTTTTATGTAATCGCTGGGCTTTTTGAGCGAGTTTATGCAACTCATCCCAATTCTCTAAGCGTCGCCATACCTCACCCAGTTGACCAATAAATTTAGCCACTAAATCAAGACGCCCCACCTGCTCAAAACCATCAATGCATTGCTGAAAATAAAACAAGGCTTTGTGCCAATGATGACAACTTTCGGCTTTATCTAACTCGGCTTGGCGGCAATAACATAACCCAATGTGAAATAGTAGCGCTCCCTCTTTTTCTCTCAATGTTGGCTTGTGGAGTGGTGATTCCCTGGCGACAGGGATTTCGGACGTGATGTAATACACCAAAAGCAGAGTCCAACAATGCTTTTTTGTGGCAACTAAACTACACCGGATGAGAAAATACTTGACCTGCTGCCAAAAGGCAAGACTGTGCTGATAGTGTGCTAATGCCAGATCAATTTTATCCTGATCATAAGCCTCTCGACCCAAACAAAGTCCAGACTCGCTTGTAAGATTTCTGGTATATCTCTTCCTTGGTTTTTTAACTCCTGCAAAGCGGCTTGAATTTCCCCACTCACACTCCTACCTAAGATGGCATCATTGGCTAAAAACGGACTAATGCCCAAGTCTAAAACTTTCGTAAATAAAGTATTAGTGTTCTGGTGTAGTTCATGGATCAGGGTTTCCGGTGGGTAAGTCAACACCGTGCGCTTTGCCCAACTCTCAATATCTGGAACCAACCGAATCAGCTTTCGCACGATTTCATCGTTAACCCAAATCACTAAAGGAAAGGGACAGTTTTTGCGAAACTCTTCCCGCACTTGGTTCATTGAAGTGAGCAGGTAATCGAGGTTGTCAACGGATTCCAATCCTAATACCATCAACGCCGATGGTATTTGTGTCGCTACCTCCTGTTGAATCGTGGCGTAAAGTCGCTGGTTAGACGGATGCAGGACAAGTTCTCGGATCGGTACAGCGCAAATTTCTTGGAGCTGTTGCACCGATCGCGATCGCAGACTAAGATAGTTACAGTGAGCCAAAATCAGGGAAAACTGTCCCTCAGACATGGCGATCGCCCAGGCAAGTTCTTGGATTGATTTCTGGTTATCGTTCCGGGATGATCCGCTCATGATTGGAATTCCTCCGCTTCTGCCAAAACTGGATTGATCACAAACCAAGAGCCTTGGCGATCCTGATACTCATAGACGAACATACTGCGAATCAGCTTTTCGTATCCATCATCGCCAGTAACTTTTTTCTCCTTAGCTACTCGACGCAGTAACGCCCATTCCTTCTCATCAATAGCGAGCTTCAGCGCATTTTTATGGTCTAGAATTACCTTATCCAAACTGTCCCGGGAGAACTGAAAAATCTCCTTCTGTACTCGCCGCCACATCACCCAACCCTGGAACCGAAGCCTCAGCCGTCAGTTCAATTTCGGTTTGCAACAGTTTAGCCACTTGTTTAAGAATAGTTTGAGTATTCTGGGAACAGTCCCGTTCAATTGTATCCAAGCTTTGACTCACCCGCGCCGCGATCGCGAGTAAAATATCACTGACATCTACGTCTGCCATTTCCAAATTTTTAGAGGATTCAAAATAGACAATATGAAATCCTTCTCGCTCTAACTGGGCTTTGAGTTGCAGTAATTCAGTAGACTTGCCACAGCCAACGTGTCCGGTAAACAGTTGGCAAGTCGGTGTATCCGGTGACCAAAATGCAATTTGATTGCTTAATTGCTTGATCGCATGTCCCCCTCGCACTGGCGAGAAATCAATATAATAGTTTTGATCCTTGGCAGCATTATCCACGAATAAGGTTTTATCGGGATTGGTGGCTTGGAAAAATTCTCGTAAATCTAATGTCATACAATACCCATTCTACTCGTGACTGGGTTAGCTATCTTCAAACAGAAGCCGCTAACGTACTGTCAATGATAGATGCCGTAAATGCAACGTTAAAGAATGCTCTAAGATGGTTGTACTTTCTGATTCTATTTCAATCAGGAAAATTTGACTTTGGTGTGATCAACATCTCTACAATTCTTCACAATAAATGAGCAATATTTGGTTTTTCGTTAACTATCTTAGGAAAATTCCCACTGAAAAAATGCTCGGTTGACTCACAGTCTTGAGAATGTTTACCGATTTAAATTTTTGTAACAATCAATCGGTTGATAGAAATAACCAACTCTATTAAGTTCTGTAAATATTTCTCAATTCCTGGCAAATGACCTAACTAACGCTCTCGGGGGTAGCCCTTATCAAAGTTCCTGGTATAGGATAACGGAGAATGTGCTAAGAAAATAGAGAATCATGGACAATCCTGCCTCCCTTCATGTGGCGGTCACTGATGAAGCATTGGCAACCTCCGAACCCAAGTCCCCCGCCAGTTCCAGCTTATTCATCCCCGAACTCGACCGGAAAAAGCCCCTGAGTGCGGCTTGGATTCCCTTTATCTTCTTAAGCATGGCGCTGTTCATTGTTAGCCTAGCCAGTCCCGTTTTAGCGTTGCGGAAAGGAAATAGTGGGGCTGAGGTGACGACTCTTCAGAAAACGCTGCAAGCTGAGGGGTACTTTAATGGACCGATTACCGGGTACTATGGACCCTTAACCGAAGCCGCTGTGATCCAATTTCAAAAAGCCAATGGACTTAGCCCGGATGGTATCGTTGGGGCGAATACTACCGCCCGATTAGAGTCAGACTCTGCCGCAGCAACGGATACGAGTGTTGATACACCTCTAGAGTTTGAGTCACCTATACCAGAACCGGAGAAACCTCTAATATCTGCCCGACCCGATTTTATTCTCCAACGGGGCGATCGCAATTCTCAAGTCACCTCTCTCCAGCGCAATTTACAAGTGGCGGGCTATTTTAATGGACCAATTACCGGGTACTATGGTTCAACGACCCAAGCGGCTGTGATTCAACTGCAACAAGCCAAGGGATTAACCGTAGATGGGATTGCTGGACCTAAAACCCGTGCGGCATTAGAATCGACTCCAGTGTCATCCGCCTCACAAACTGCCCCCTCAACGGAAGCGACAGAGGATCGCATGGGATTCGCCAATCCCGGTTTAGTTCTCAAGCGCGGGAGTCGCAATTCCGATGTCACGGCGCTACAGAGAACTTTACAAGCACAGGGGTATTATGACGGACCGATTACAGGGTATTACGGCAACTTAACCGAAACGGCTGTCATTCAATATCAAAAAGCGAAGGGATTAACCGTAGATGGGATGGTGGGGGCTAACACCAAAGCGGCATTAGAATTGCCCTCTGCTACGACAACAGAATCCCCGATTGAGTCTTCGACTTCGGAGTTAAATCAATCTACATCAGAGGAAAACGCTGACGAGAATACCTTTACTCAGGACTCATTCATCCAACCTGAGGAAAATTACGACCCGATTCCATTCAATCAAGATTCGTTCTCTACACCGACAGAAAATTCCGACAATAGTCCCTTTAACCAGGACAGCTTTATTGACGAAGACAGCGAAAAAAAAAAGAACGATGATCAACGTCAGTCCAGCCAGATGACACTAAAACACACCATTTCTGGCAAAATTTCCCCCAAATCTATCGTGCATTCCGGTCGGGGTTTATTTTTTGCTCAGAATATGATGTACAGTCACACGATTACGGTGTATAACCGCCAGTATGATTTGGTCAAAACCATTGCCGATGCGGTGAATTTGGAGAAATACGGACATTCTAAGGCGAACGGAACCTATAAAGGATCTCCCGTCGAAGCTGCCTTTTCCGATAATGGAAAATATGCCTGGGTGTCTAATTACCAGATGTATGGTTCAGGATTTAATAATCCAGGGAGTGACAAATGTAGCCCCTCGCAAAAAACAGACAATAGTTTTTTGTATCGCATCAGTACCGATAGTTTAGCGATTGACCAAGTGATTGAAGTCGGTTCTGTGCCTAAATTTGTTGCCACTAGCCCCGATAATCGATTTGCCCTAGTCAGTAATTGGTGTAGTTGGGATTTAAGCGTTGTCGATATTCAGCAAAATCAGGAAGTGCGGCGGATTAAATTGGGTCGCTATCCCCGTGGGATTGCGGTTGATGCGGCGTCCCAAAAAGCGTATGTCGCGGTGATGGGGTCTTATGATATTGCGGTTGTCGATTTAAATGATTTCTCCCTCGACTGGATCAAAAATATTGGAAATTCGCCACGTCATTTAAGTATTGATCCAGGTGGTCAGTATCTCTACGCCACGTTAAATGGGGAAGGAACGGTGGCTAAAATTGATTTATTTACAGGTAAGGTTTTACGCAAAGTTGTCACTGGGAATGCCCCCCGCAGCATGGATATATCCGATGATGGTGAATTTCTGTATGTGGTGAATTATCACTCGAATACCATGAGTAAAGTGCGTACCCGTGATATGTCAATTCAGCAAACGGTGAATACCAATGCCAATCCGATTGGCATTACGTACGATCCAGAAACGAATCAGGTTTGGGTGGCGTGTTATTCGGGGACAATTATGGTGTTTCAAGACTAAAGATGTTGGATAGCTGGGGGAGATGAGGGCGGGTTTTGAACAAACGTTATCAATAGCGAAAAGAAAGTCCCTAAACCCGCCCCTACAGATTCACGCGCTATGCCCTCGAGAATCGCGAAGGGTCAAAACTCTACCTTCCCCTAACCAGTGAGTAATTATCAACATGGAAATTTATCAGCGCCACTCGTGGACTTTGACAGTTGAGGAAGCGACGGCGATTCAAAACCAACTCAGTCGTGAAATTATTACCTCGGATCAGTTGGGTGAGGTAAAGTATGTCGCGGGTGTGGATGTTGGTTTTGAGGACAATTATGCGATTTCCCGCGCCGCCGTTGCGGTTTTGAGTTTTCCGGAATTGCAACTGATCGAACAAGCGATCGCCCGTCGCCCGACAACGTTTCCCTATATTCCAGGGTTTCTCTCGTTTCGGGAAGTTCCTGTGGTACTGGATGCTTTATCTCAGATTAAAATAACTCCGGATCTAATTTTATGTGATGGTCAAGGAATTGCCCATCCCCGGCGCTTTGGTTTGGCTTGTCATTTAGGATTATTGATTACAGTACCTACGATTGGGGTAGCGAAGTCGCGATTAATTGGTCAGCATGAGGAATTACCCCCAGAGAAAGGGAATTGGCAACCCTTGCGACATCGGGGAGAGGTAATTGGCGCAGTTGTGCGATCGCGGACTGAGG
>CAZNNK010000500.1:0-5481 GCA_964574085.1 uncultured Coleofasciculus sp. | reverse complement strand
CAAACGTGACGGGTGCATCTAGAATTGAACATTGTGGCGAAATCATTGTCTGGGGGAGCATCTCAAGGGAAGCAAATTTTAACGCGGAGAGTTATCTTCTAAATTCTCCCCGGCTTCCCCATTCCGAGAAGTCCCCTGCTGACAACTCCACGTTCTATCCTCTAGTATTTTTACAGACTGAGACATGAACATTTTTAAATTGATGCATATCCCTCGCAGCAAACCCGCACTCGCTATAGGAATCATCGTTAGCCTAATTACTACTCTTTCCCCAGCGACGGCACAAGTTGAGCCGTCAAATACTATTTTTGAGCCAATATCAATTCCCTCTCTCCTGCCCAATTTACCCGGTGATGATGGTAATGGTACTCCTACAACCAACAATGGCACCGGTACCCGTGGTGACTGCGAATACAAGGAAGGAGATCTCCTCCTCACTCGCATGGCAGGTGGTAAGAACTTTCAGTTAACCGTGAGTGAATATCCCACCTTTTGGGTTTATGTCCCCTACGGTTCAGACAAAGTATCCTCTGGAGAATTTTCCATCCAACAGGGGGAACATGATATTTACCGCGCCACCTTTAAATTACCAGCAACACCAGGAATTGTCAGTGTAACGATTCCTAAAACAGAAACGCCGTTAGAACTAGATAAAACCTATCGCTGGTATGTTGAAATCAGTTGTCCGGCTTCAACACAATCCCAGCAAGCAGCAACTCGACTGGCTCCAGCATCGCTGACAGGGTTTGTGCGACGAGTTTCCCAACCTCCTGAGTTGGAGGCAGAATTAAATCAGGCAAAAAATCCTCTAGAACGAGTTGCCGCTTATGCCAAGCATGATATATGGTACGATATGCTCACAGAATTGGCTCAATTACGCTTGCAACACCCTGACGATGCCACGTTGGAAAGTGTCTGGTTGGACTTGTTGGGGGATGAACGACTTGGATTAAAAGAAATTGAACAAGAACCCATTGCTGGCAGTGTTATACCGGGCAATGTTATAACCAGTTCCCCACCAGAATAAAGGGTGCCCAGTGATAGGGGCGTAGGTAATCTTTATCCGGATCATCCGGATACTCGGTTAAGAAAGCAACTTGAGTTTGCCGCAGAGCTTCAGCTTTACTCAGTTGAGGCTCTTTTAACTGTTGGTAAAACCGTTGCATAAAGTCTGCGGTGGATGCATCATTAACTTGCCACAATGTTGCCAATGTACTGCGGGCACCTGCTCGCACGGCAATTCCAGCTAATCCTAATGCGGCACGCTTATCCCCCGTTGCGGTTTCGCAAGCACTCAAAACCAGTAATTCAATAGCGGTAGTACGATTGGGTTCATTGGCGCGTAATAAATTATCTAAATCCTGAACATTAATCCGCCCACTCCAGTCTAAGAGGAAGGTTTGTTGAGGATTAGAACTAAATTTGCCATGGGTGGCAATATGTACCAGATTAAAGGGTTCCATATTAATCTGATTGCGGATATTTTCTTGCACAAACTTCTGGTTTTCTAGGCTTTGAGTTAGGGTGAGTTGGTTTCTGATTCCGGCTAATTCATCGGCTACATTGTCTAGAGTAGAAAATCCTTCTTGTTCAAAGCTAGGTGCATTGGTCGTTCCCGCAATCAGCGCTCGGAAATTCTCGCGGCTGAGGGGTTTTGGTTCTAGGAGTTGTAATCCGGGCGTTAACGCTACCGCATACCGCTCAATTAAATAGTTTTCGCCGTCATAGAGAGTAGAAGGGGGAATATTGCGTAAGGAACCATCGAGGACAAAGACTAAGGTTTTAACGCTGGGGTTATCTAAGTTCGCTGTAGCTAAATCGGCTTCAAAGGGGCGAATTAACCAATCGTAAAGTTGTGCTGCATCCTGTTTAATGTCACTGATACTTGTACTGCGTTTAGTTAAATCATCACGAAATTTTTCCACAGCTTGATCAACTTGTGTTTCTGAGATGCCTTGATGAGCATAGTGGCGCAGGTTATCTTGCCCAGGTAATTTGAGAATGATGTCTAAGCGATTGGATAATATAATCGGATAAACGATCGCGGCTTGAGGATCGACGTTATCAATATTCACGGCTGCTGGTGTGGCACAAGCATCCCGAAAGAAGTTATCCAATTCAGCCAGTTGCAAGTCTTCCATGATCTGGCGGGCTTGGATTAGATTATCTTTGCTGGGAGTGGGAGAACCCAGGAGTAAATCTACGAATTGCCGATAAACGGGTTCGACGGTTTCTCGGAAGGAAAACTGAATTTCGGGATTGAGAGCAACTAAATCTCCGCGTAAATTATTGAGTGTCTTAACCGCTTCATTGTAGTAGGCGATCGCGTCTGGATTAGGCAGATTTTGAGAACTCTCTTGGATTTGGGCTTGCAGTAATCGCCCCATTTGCCATTGCCATTGATAGGCGATATCGGGAGCGTTCATCTGTTGTGCAATTAGGAGTGCTTTTTCAGTCACAGTTTTGGCATTTGTCCAGTCTTGGGTTTTTTCATAGAGCTTACCAAGTGTGCCTAAACTATAAGATATTGCCCGTTGGTCTGCTAACCCTTCAGCCTGTTGAATCGCTGTCTTTAAGATGGCTGCAATATTATTCATGCGTTGTTGTTGTGCCATTAACTGTGGCATTTTCAGCAAATGTTCAGCAAAGTTAACATGAGCATAGACAGAAGCTCGACTTGCGGGTAAAGTGGATAATCCGGCTGAGATTGAAGACAATAATTCTTGATCCGGTGATAGAGAGTCAGTCTCAATCAATAAACTTAATTGATTGAGTTGAGCTTGAATTCGAGTTAACGGAATCGTGGCTTTCATTGCCGCCTGTTGATAGTGAGTTAGGGCAGCTTGGATAGAGTCTTCGCCTGATGAATTTTCAAACACTTTAGCGCGTTGGGCTAAGGTTTGCTCTGTATTCCCTAAACTCAGCAATATTTGACTTTCCTGTTGCGGTAAGGCTAAGGTTTGGGTTAAGGCTAAACTTTGGCTAAGGATGTCTTTTGATTTTTCTAAATCTCCTCCTTGTCGCAAAATAGTCCCAAAATTTTGCAACCCAGCTATCTTCACGGGTGAATCCTCTAACGCGAAGAGGGCTTGTTCTAGCTGCTGATAAAGCTGTTCCGTGCGTCGATAGAATCCCAGGGATTGCATTGCCTCGGTTTGATTAATTTGACTGCCAATTTCCCCTATCGGATCACCTGCTTGCTGATAGAGAGTTTCTGCTTGTTTCCAGGTAGTTAAAGCCGCTTCAGCGTTACCTGTAGCTAATTGGAGACGCCCTTGAGCATTGAGAACTTGAGCGCGAATCCGTGGATTGGCTTCAGGTACAGTTTTGAGTAAAGACAAACTGGTTTGAATCGCTTGTTCAGCCGCTTGCCACTGTCCCAATTTCTGATAAGTTAATGACAAGAGGCTAAATACTTGGGCTTGCTGGAGAGTATTCCCAGCCTCGGCATACCCCTGTGCCGCTTGTTGTAAAACCTGTATGGCTTCGGTGAATTGTCCCGTATCGTAGTGATTTTTGCCCACTTGCACTAAGGCTAAAGTCTCCGGGGTGGCGGGGAGTTCTGCCCATACCTGATGTACTGTATGGATACCCAAACTTAAGCTTAACCCCAACAGAACCAAGAGGAGCGATCGCGCCGTTCGTAGTAGGCACTTTAGTGCCATAAGCGCTGAAAAACGTATATTTACCCATTTTGTTAACCCATTAAGCTTCTGAGGAACACAGACCTTTGATATTTTATTTACCGATAAAAATTCTAGGCATTTCATATCATTAAACCTTTTAGATTTATGTTTGTCACAAGCGCTAAAGCGCTTACTACAAACACCTCAGGCAATTGTAGGGTGCGTTAGCGGAGCGTAACGCACCATTTATAGCTAGCTTAAGTCAACCCCATTCAATTTGGGTAAGGTTCCACGAACCATTTAACTATTGACAGGTGAACGATGGCGAACCCGTTGCGTGGGGTGTCACAACCGTTGGTTCTGCGGTAAGAATAATCGTACCATTGGCATCTTTAAACCAACCTTGAGCTTCAACAAATTTATTTGGCTTATTCCCTGTAACTTCTTGGCGACTATTCCGGTTAGATTGTTGCATCTCCGTTGATTCCCCTGTAGTAGTTATCCGCCAATCTTCCCAAGCCGCATCAGCATCAAGCACCTGATTGGGAGGCTTAGGCAAACCGCCGCGTCCCGTTACGATAAATTCACTTCCCTGTGCAGCCGCACAAAGGCTTTGTTCAACCAGTCGCGTCACATCAACAAGTTCTGCTGGCAATTCCACCAAGCCTTGAGACGGATCAATTCCTGATAAGTTGAGGGTAGGAATACGACTTAGTTCCGGAGACGTTTGTGAAATAGCAGTGATGTCATTCGAGTCCAGTCGTTCCGGATCTAATGGCTCATCAGGTTCCAGTAAAGCTTCTAAGTCTTCACGGCTGCGGATGAATACATTAAACAAACCTTGAGTCGTGATCGTGACTTTACCCCCTTGTCCGGAAAAAGCGTTGGCAGTAATATCGCTATTTTCATCAGGAACACCAACAATTAAATCAGCTTCAATGGTAATATTGCCGCCATCTCCCCCAGCTTGTTCTGTACCAGCCGTTGTCGAGATGCGACTTTCACGGCGCAACAATAAAAGGTCATCAATAAGAAGCGTAATATCGCCGCCATTCTTTGTAGCCGTTTCAGCAGAAAGGCTAGCATTAGTATCCAGGATCAGGAAATCAGCTTGAATTTCAATATCTCCTGCCTCTCCAGTTCCCTCACTCTTAGTTGCAATTTCTGCTCCATCCTGGACAATTACGATTGGAGGGTCGATAAAAATGTTGCCGCCATTGCCACTAGAGCTTTCTGTCGTATTAGCAAACAGTCCACTGCCCTCTCCAATAATCGTTATGCTCTCTTGCAATTGTAATGAGATATTCCCAGCATTGTTGCTACCTTCTGTAGTCGTGCGGAGTTGTCCACCATGGGTTACCTCCATAGTATTGGCATTGACCGTAATTAAACCACCAATCCCGCTATCAAACGTTTCAGCCGAAACTTGGCTTCCATCTGTTACAACCAAGTTGGGCGTGTTAATCGTTAGATTTCCTCCATTTCCCTGTCCCTGAGTTCCAGTTGTTAAGAGAGTAGGAAAAACGTTGTTATCGAATTGCACTGTGCCGCTGACTTGAACCAATTCCGAGGCATTCACCACTATATGACCGGCATTACCTGCACCCAAAGTCAAGCTGCTAATCTGTGCCCCATCCATTAGCTGTAGCATGGGTGTGGTAATCGTTATATCTCCTCCGTCTCCGGTTGCTTCGCTGGTAGTAAAGAAAAGGGGGTTAGTAAAAAAGCCACTAAACAAGCCACTAGCTTGAACTCTTTGCGAGGCATTCACCACTACCTTACCAGCATTGCCTGCACCACGAGTAGCAGTAGTAATCGATGCTCCATCCATTAGCTGTAGCACGGGTGTGGTAAT
>CAZNNK010000499.1:0-5499 GCA_964574085.1 uncultured Coleofasciculus sp. | reverse complement strand
TTTCTTGTTTGTACAGCATGATAGCAATCTCTAGCTTCATTTCATCCTCAGTCATCTTGGTGGCTTGGAGGATGTCATTCGGTATGACCAGACTCATCGGTTTCAGTTGGAGGACATTGGATTATTCTGATTCTAAGGATAAGCGATTCTGTCAAGGGGAGAGAACTCGAATGGCTTTATCCCCATCTCCCCCACACCATAAGCTAAATGCCGGGAATTATGAAGTAATATTAAGAAGAGATGTTAATCCTATCGATATTGTGAAGTCTAATCTCGTATTCCCCTTCAGCAAAACTCTCAAAGGCAGTCAATGGCAAACCATCATCGCCGATAGTCTCACCGTATTCTGGGGCGAATGGTTAAAGCTGCGGGTGAGAATCCTGCAAGTCGCGGCGGCTGGACTCATCTCTCCTCTAATTTACATTATCGGATTTGGCTTGGGATTAGGTAGCGCCCTGGATTCAGCCATGGAACCTGCGGCGGGTGACAGCTATTTAGAGTTTATCCTACCGGGGATGATTGCCCTCTCATCGATGACGATTAGTTTCAGTGGGACAACCTTTTCGATATGCGGTGAACGGCTTTACACCAAAACCTTTGCTGAAACACTACTGATGCCTGTACACCCGTTAGCACTGTATTTGGGTAAAATTCTAGCCGGAATCGTGCGCGGGTTGATGACATCCGGTTCGGTGATTATCGTAGCAGTTCTGTTTACCGGTAAAGTTTTCAGCTTTATCAATCCCTTATTTTTGCTGGTGTTGCTGCTAAATTGTGCCGTATTTGCCGGGTTAGGGGTACTGGTGGGATTGAATGTCAAGTCCTTGGAATCTGTAGGATTGTACAACAATTTTGTGATTGTACCAATGTCATTTTTGGGTGCAACGTTCTTTGATCCGAGAACATTACCCTTGGCATTAAAAGTTATTGTCTACTTGTTACCCCTCAGCTATGCTAGTACCGGACTCCGGGCGGCTGCTTATTTACCCCTATCCCAGTTTCCCTGGTATTCTATCCCCGTGTTATTAGCCTTTGCGATCGCACTATCCTTTGTTGGCGCTTATAAATTTGCCCACCAGCAGGATTAAATCTGAATTGTAATTCCCTGTTCCCTAAACAATGACAAATGACTTCATCACGTTAGAACTGCGCTGGTTCAATCGCGGTAATTTACCTAAACCGGTGAACGATTGGTTCACCACAGATAGTCCAGGCGAGATATTAGGATCGCCAGAAACCAGGGAGGATACTTATCTTTATATCCCCGATTGTCCCTATCTGAATATTAAATTTCGGCAAGGCAGTTTAGAGGTTAAGTGGCGTAAGGCGGAATTCGGTATCCGACAATTTAGTCGCCACTGGCAAGGCGGGATTGAACAATGGATTAAGTGGAGTTGTCAAGACTCAACCTCCGAGAGTCTCATGCCCAAAGGCGGCTTGACACAAGGATCATGGGTATCGGTGAACAAAGCGCGATCGCAGCGTTTCTACCAAGAGATTACCTATGAGTTAACCCAGCTTACGGTTAATAATGAGAATTGGTGGACAATTGCATTTGAGGCACTGGTTGATGTTGACACTATGAATTTGGAGGAATTTGAGCAGGGTGTTAGGGAAATCGGTCAGACGTATCAGGGATTACCATTACAAAATCACCAGTCCTTTGCCTATCCCAGTTGGCTGAATCAGGTTGTTTAAGTAGGGGGTGCTGAATAAGTTTTGTGGTGGGGAGAGGGAACAGGGAACAGGGAACAGGCAAAAGCTTGATTTCAATTGGACTTTTTATGATGAATTTGCCGAATTTGCTTTTTTAATTTTTGAAATGAACTCGTTTTAACAATTTCAGAAATTTGGTGCGCTTGTTTGGTTTTATCAATTTGAATGTCGAGTTTCTGGAGTTCTCCTTGAGGTTTTGGTTGATCGGGCTGACTATTTTTGACTCGGTTGGATAATGTCTGATACTTTTCTTCCGCCATCTGTCGGGCTGCGTCTGTCTGCACTAAGATTTTAAATTCTCTTAAGCTGGTTACCACCGTTGTCAGTAATTTTTGCCGCGTCAGTTCAGTTTTTGTTTTATAATCGTTGATATTATACTGAAACGTGACGATATCTTCGGGAACTTGACCGGGCTGTCCGGTTCGTAATATAATCTGAACAGCTTTGTTATTTAACTGATTCCGAATATAGTCAACGACGTCCAACCCTGCATCGTCTGTTTCCATGATCACATCAAGTAAAATTATGGCTATATCCGGCTGGTTTTTGATGATAGATTTGGCTTCTTCCCCTGAGTAAGCACTGATAAATGTTAAGGGTCTGTCCTCATACTGAAAGTTCTTGAGTGCCAATTTGGTTACGGAGTGAACTTGACTATCATCATCAACAATCAGCAGTTTCCAAGGATCTAGTAATGTGTTGTTTGCTTCTGAGTCTTCCTGCTCAAATGCAATTTCATCATCCTCGGCGTCAGAAAAAATTACGTCTTGGTCTTGAAAATAATTGTTATTATCGTCAGACATAATAGAATAGTCCTGTTTAACTCAATTGATATTTACCGATACCCTTGATTATCTTTAATATCTTGATCAATAATGGCAACAGCTTTATCTAACGTCCTTTTCACATCGTTTCCCTGACGAATTTCGTCAAAGGCTTTTTGAAATACGACACTAATGACGGGATAGTTAGGGATTTGGGGACGGGGTATGGTTTGTCCGGACAACAGTTGACGAGAAAATAGGTCTAGCGGTTGACCTTTGGCGTAAAGTTTAGACTGAGTAATTGCCGTTTTACTTCCCGGTACAGCCTTGTTCGCATTGGTTACCGCTAGAACCTCTTGCGGTTGCAATAAGAATTCTAAGAAACGCGCCGCCGCTTGGGGATTTTTACATTGCGTTGTAATCCCCCAAACCCAAGAACCTTGAGCCGTTTTTGACCCCTGTCCAAAATCCGGTAACGGTATGAGTACCAAGTCATCCCCAACGGCTGTAGCATAGTCTTGATAAACCCAGTGTCCCCCCCACGCCAGCGCCACCCGTCCTTCCGTGAACGCGGCATCATCGGTATTGGGATCAACATATCCATTTTGTATCCAAGACTGCACCTGTTGCATGACGGCGACAGCTTCTGATCCGTTCAGTTTACCCGCTGCAGATTGATAGTCATTGCGGTTAATCAAATCACCTCCCGCCGATTGGATAATGGGTGAGAAGGCAAAGGCGTACCATTCCCCTTGATAATTCAACTTTAGATCCAAAACCTGACCATCGCGATCGCTTTGGGCAAGATCAGCAAGGATTTGGTTAAATTCCGCCGCACTCCAAGCTTCCGCTTGTTGGGTGGGGATGCGGGCGCCAATCGCTTGCAACTGGCTACGACGCGCATACAAGACGACGCCTGAATCAAATGCGCCAACGGAATAGAGATGATTGTTATAGGTTCCCTGCTTTACTATCGAAGGTAGCAGATCCTGTTGGACTTGTTCGGATAAAAGGTTATCTAACGGAATGAGTAGCTTTTGCCAGACATAATTGTAGACATAAGGTCCATCAAATTCTAATATATCCGGCAGTTTTCCTGACTGAGACGCTTTGTGAATATGAGCGTTATAGGACTCTTCTGGCAGAATGGTAAGTTGGACAGTAATCTCATCTTGGGCAGCATTGAAGCGTTTAACCTGTTGCTGGACAACCTTATGAGTCCCCGATCGCGCGGTATGTACCCAGACATCTAGAATCGCTTCTTCTGTCCCGTTATTACTGCACCCCATCAGTCCGATGACCAAGGGAGTGGTAACCAGAACTATCCGAAATTGAAATAAAATTTTTAATATCATAGCTTGTCATTTGTTGATTGTTCATTGTTCATTGTTCTCTCAGAATTTAGAGGAATTTGAATGATAAATTCTGTGCCGTGACCCAATTCTGAGTGACAGGTTAATCGTCCCCCATGTTTTTCCTCCACAATTCTCCGAGAAATCGCTAACCCCAATCCTGTCCCTCTACCAACAGATTTGGTTGTAAAGCCCTGCTCAAAAATCCGCGATCGCAACCCTTCACTCATCCCCCTACCATTATCTTGAACGCGAACTATCGCTTGTTTGCCGTTATGACTATTAAGAACTTCAGTTTTAATCCGAATCTGATTAGGATTGGCTTCGATTTCTGCGTAAGAACGCCCATCATTAGACTCTTCGCAGGCGTCGATCGCGTTGGCAAGAATATTCATAAACACTTGGTTGAGTTGTCCCGGAAAGCAATTCATCGGGGGCAATTCGCCATAGTCTTTGATAATTTGTATGGCAGGGCGTTGTCCATTTGCCTTGAGGCGATAGTTTAAAATCAATAGAGTGCTATCAAGTCCTTCTTCCAGATCAAAGGGTGTTGGGGTGCTTTTGTCAGCACGAGAGACGGTTCGCAGCGAGTTACCCAAGTGGCGGATGCTTTGAGACGCCACATTGAGGGATGTGATTAACTTGGGCATGTCTTCAATAATAAAGTCTAAGTCCAGTTCATGAACCTTGGTGGACATGCCAGAATTGGGATTCTCTAATTCCTTTTGATAGAGCTTGAGAATTGGCAAGATCTCGGTAAAATAGTCTTGAACGGTTTCAATATTTCCCAAAATAGAGCATATCGGATTATTGAGTTCATGCGCCACACCCGCCATTAGATTACCGATCATTGCCATTTTTTCTTGCTCTACCAGTTGCAGTTGAGTTTGTTGCAAACTCTGCACTGTTTTCTTCAATTCAACCGACTGTTCCGTTAAGGTAAGATTGAGGGAAGCTAAGGATTGGCGATTCTGTTCAATGGCAAGAACATCGCGGTAGGATCTCAAAGTGGCTATGGTTGTCGTCACCAGCTTTTGTTGCGTTAGCTCGACTTTTGTTTTATAATCATTGATATCATAATTGAGAATAACTGTCTCTTCCGGGGCTTCTCCCGGTTGACCCGTTCGCAGGACAATCCGCACCAGTTTATTGTTTAAGTCTTCCCGGATATATTTAACCAGCCGTAAACCCGCATCGTTGGTTTCCATGACGACATCTAAGAAGATGAACGCTGTATCCGGGTGTTGGGTAATTAATGCTTTGGCTTCCTCGCCGGAATAGGCGGAAAGAAAGGTTAATGGTTTTCCTTCAAAGGTAAAACGTTTGAGTGCTAGCTTAGTGACTTGATGAACATGGCGATCATCGTCTACAATGATGACTTTCCAGGGATCGATGGGTTGCTCAACCTGGCTCTCTTCGGCAAAAATTAGTTCACCATCCTCTTGTTGATCAAGAATTGAAGTATTATTCAGATGATGATTTTTGCGCTGCTCTTGTATCATAAAACACCTAAGTAGGTGGACATAATTAAAGTTAAAGGAGGAGATCGTTATTTGTCATTTGTTGATGGTTCATGGTTCATGGTTCATTGTTGATTGGGAATCTTCTCCCTCATCTCCCTCATCTCCCTCATCTCCCTCATCTCCCCCATCTCCCTCATCTCCCCC
>CAZNNK010000498.1:0-5508 GCA_964574085.1 uncultured Coleofasciculus sp. | reverse complement strand
CCCATCTTCCCCATCTTCCCCATCTTCCCCATCTCCCTCATCTTCCCCATCTCCCTCATCTCCCCCATCTCCCTCATCTCCCCCAGCACTCCCGCTAGCCCATGAAAAAAATCTGGTCATCGATAAAACCCTACATTCGCTGGGTCATTCTGGGCGGGACGCTATTTTTTATCGCTACAGCCTTTAAAGATCATTGGCGAGATGTTGCGGGAATTCGCATTGATCCCCAAGGCTGGACTATGCTGGCGATCGCACTCTTGGTTACGCTTCTGGCACATATTTGGTCGGGTTGGGTTTGGACATGGATTCTACAGGCGTTTAAGCAACCCATCGGACAGCGTTGGGCGCTACAGATTTATCTGAAAACGAATGTTGCTAAATATTTACCCGGCAATGTATGGCATTTTTATGGTCGAATTTCCGCCGTCATGGGGGCGGGAGGTTCTGTGGGTGCGGCGAGTATCAGTGTCTTACTCGAACCCCTATTAATGGCAGCTTCTGCGTTAGCGATTGCCTTAATTAGTGGTGGATTGGGTTGGGTGAATATGGCTTCTGATAGCCGAATATGGGGTTTAAAATTTTTGGGTTTAGCCGTGGTATTGCTCGGAGTTCATCCGCGAGTTCTTAATCCCCTTGTTCAACGCTTAAGCCGCTCCAAGAAGGTCACAGATACGGAAGAGTTCGCCATTGAACACTATCCCTTATTGCCATTGTTGGGTGAAATGGGTTTTTTGGGATTTCGGGGAACCGGATTTTTATTTACCTTACTGGCGATAGGATCAATTACTCCGACTCAGATCCCGTCGTTACTGAGTGCGTTTAGTTTCGCCTGGTTACTGGGATTAGTCGTACCTGGCGCACCGGGAGGATTAGGAGTATTTGAAGCGACTGCGATCGCACTTTTAAATCAGCAGTTGCCCACAGGTCTCATCCTTACAGGGGTTGCCTTATTTCGCCTTGTTAGCATTCTGGCAGAAATCAGCGCCGCTGGACTGGCAATTTTAAGTGAACGTATGGAAAAGACTTCTAAAAGATAAGGGCGGGTTCAATCGTTCCCGACACCCGACACCCCATACCCTACACATTCCTCATTCCTCCTATTACTTCCCGCACTCGATAAATTGGTCGCCCTTGGGACTCGTGATAGGTTCGCATTAACACTTCTGCTAACAGACCAAAGCTAAATAACTGGACTCCTGCTAATAGTAGAACAACAGCTAGAATCAGTAAAGGTCGGTCGCCAATATTCTGCCCAAAACCTAGTTTGAGTACGGTTAAATATAGCCCTAAAAACAATCCCACACCGAAGGAAAGTAAGCCGAATAGTCCAAAGACATGCATGGGACGAGTGAGGAATTTTTTCATGAAAAATACGGTAACTAAATCCATAATTACACGAAATGTTCGCCCTAAACCATACTTACTTTGACCGTAGCGACGGGCATGATGTCGCACAGGAATTTCTGTAATTCTTGCCCCCTCAATATAGGCTAACGCGGGTAGAAATCGATGTAATTCACCATAGAGATGCATATCCGCCACCAGTTCAGAACGGTAGGCTTTCAGGGAACAACCATAGTCATGTAATTTGACACCAGTCACTTTACCAATTAGCCAATTGGCAATTTTAGAGGGGAGGAGTCGAGTTAACGCTGCATCCTGTCTTTCTTTGCGCCAACCACTGACTAAATCATACCCTTGTTCCATCTTGGCGAGTAAGGCGGGAATATCAGCTGGATCATTTTGTAAATCGCCATCTATCATGACAATAATGCGACCTTGAGCATATTTAAATCCGGCTGACATGGCGGCGGTTTGACCATAGTTTCGGCGGAGAATCACCGCTTTTAAGTCTGGGCGACTGCGTGCTAATTCCAGCAGCAGTTCTGTGGAACCATCCTGAGAACCATCATCGACACAAACGATTTCGTAGGAAAGTTGATTGGCACTTAAACTGGTTGCTACTGCGTCAACTAGGTGCGGTATACTAGCAATTTCATTGTAAATAGGTACAACCACCGATAAAGCCAGTGGATTTGATGAAAGGATTTTTGCTTGATAGGTCTCAAACGGTAATGAATCCGTCATTTCTCAAGTCCCAGTTTTCTAAATTTAGCCTGAATTTTTGAATGATAGCAATTCTATGACAGAATGTAACACAGATAATTTTTAGGGGCAAACTTCTGTTCATCTGGTTTTTCATAGCATCTTGGGCGTGGGGAATAGGTGTGGGGTGTAGGGGAAATTGTAGTAATCTTATTAATAGAATTATGTCAGCTTTCTGTGTAAGAACAGCTTGATTTTTAGGGTCTACTAATAAATCTCCTCTATCTTTTCACTTTAATCAGTTTAGGAAATTCTGCCAAAAGCGATCGCGGCAATTCCACTCAATATTAAACCAATGCCTACCCAATGGGTGTAGGGAACGTGTTCTTTTAAAAGAATCGCTCCCGATAAAGTGGTCGCCGTAATGGTTAATCCGATAACTAGAGGATAAACCAAGGATAAATTAAGTTTACCCAAAACGAGTACATAAAATACTGTACTCACTGCATAAGCTGTAATACCTCCGAATAGATAAAGATTTAGAGGATTCTGACCAGCTCCTAGTTTGAGCAGGCTTTGACCGAGCGAGTTTAAGGAGACGGATATCAAAATCAGAAGGGTGAGAATCAGAGGATTGTTCATAACCAATTCTTATCGATATGGGAAAAGAAGAAACGATTGAGCTTTATTGATCAAGACGATGCGATTTGCCAGTCAATAGGCAATCCTCTGTTACGCTAACCCGCCGAATAAGCCGAGATGTTGACAATGGGGAATGAGACTAGGTCTCAATAGTGATTTATATACCTTATTTAGTCTCCTAAGAACAGTTTAAACAGCAAGCCAACACCTCTATCATCAGCCGACGTAACAGAACCATAGCGTCGTCCCAATTGCCAAAGTTACCACAACTATCCAAAAAATTAATAAAATTTCTGAAAGTTTTAATAATTCAGGATTCTCTCCGGCTTGTTTTTTCAAGTTAAATGGAAAAAAGTATATGTGGTTTAAATGCTCTACAAACCCTTTTTTATCAGGATTCATCTCGACACATCCTTCCGTGAAAGACCCATCTATCAAGCAAACCATATTATTTAAGCGTTGAGCCAGACGGGCATCAAAACGAGTTCCTGGCATTCCTACCTTTTTTTGATAAATTTCCAAGTTCATGGGCATTGCCACCGATGCAATTTGAGCCAGGATGGCAATTGCCAGGATTCCTCTCATCAACCAAGCTTTTAACATCCTAGCCGATAGAAGATGCTGTATAAATAAAGCTAAAAGAGGGATGAGTAAGAGATGAACAGAAGTAACGTGATATCGGGCTGCCCAAGCATGATCCCCATGCCAGAAAACGAAACGACTGTAGGCAACTAGATGTAGACCTAAATTTAAAACTCCAGTCACCAGATACCACTGCATAAATGGTGAAAGTTTCCGCCACAGAAGAATACCGAGTGTTAAAGCCGGTAGGAGTAATGGGTCATAGATAAAAATACTTTTAGCTGGTGATAGCAGGGCGCCGATAATCCCCTCAACTGGGTTATTGATTAAGGGATAATTATTGGGTAGATCCGGTAAACCTACCCACATTGGATCAGTACCTAACTGCTGCTTCTCCACCCTTTTTCCCGTAGCCAAAACGCTCCCGTAGCGGATATGATCAAAAATGCGCCCCAGTAATGTAAATGGAATGAAGCCAATGATCCATAATCCTACCGTCTTAATCAGTTTGAGTTTATCGCGGTTTTGATAAGCCAGACACCCGATGAGAAAAAGTGCTACCGTCAAAGCATGAATAAGACTCGTAATTCGGATCAATACCGCACCACCTAAAGCAAGTCCACTAATGAAGACAAAGCGAGGACGTTGAGTTCGTACATAAGCTAAAGCACTGGCATAGCCAATCGTCGCCAATAGCAAAAGTTGATTATTATGCTGATGCACTTGCGCGTAATGTAAAACTGTCGTTCCCAGCAACAAGGTAAGACTGGTTAATCCAGCAATTCGTTCTTCAAAATCAAAAAGCCGGAGTAACCAGAAACAAGCAACCACAACTGCTACATTTAAGGGAATAAAAATTAAAAAGCTAACCGTTAAATCCCGGAGGATTTTTGAGGGTAGGTTAGGAAAAAAATTATGCAACTGGGTTCCCAACCAGTCACCTGGAAGCATGAGTAAAGACTGCCCCTGTTCGTAAGCGATGTAACGCTTTCCACCCGTTCCTATAACGCCAGCTTGGATATCTCCCCGCACTTTGAGTTGATAATCTGGGGATACTTGTACTTCTTCCGTTCCCGTCCACCAGGCATGAGCCATTTGCAATCTCAGATCAGTATCGAGAACACCAAGCGTTCCTGAGTTGACGGCGGTAATCCATAGTGAGGAAATCAAAATTATTTTTGTTAAAGTTTTCATAGAAATTAATTAGCATCAATTTTTGATTAACTATTAAAATTGGCGATTAATTATTTTGACAAAGATTGAATGATTAATCAATTTAAACCTGATTGAGCAATAACGATGCTATAGTGTCAGTCAAATTCAGGTAGTGGATGGGCAAGGTAGGCAATGCGTTTTGCCTCTCGACGTCCACGAGCAACAGAATCCAAGATAAGACCGCAGGTGAGACTCAGGAAAGCTAGCAACATAATCGAAGCGGCTAGGATAGCAGTGGGGAACCGTGGCACTAATCCTGTCTCCAGAAAAGTCTTCACAATAGGAATCCCCAGAATTAGGGAGATCAGGGCAAGCCCGACAAAAATAATACCAAAGAAAAGGAACGGTCGAACTTCTTTAAACAACAATAATGCCGTTCCTAAAACGGTTGAATGATTATCGTATACATAAATCTTGGCTTCTGGGAGTGTAGATTGAAACTCAGTTACGACTTGGGCAATCGTTAATGCTTCGTTATGGCATGGAAGCAAAACCGCAATATGATAATTTTTAAGAGAGAGTGTCTTAGCCGTAGGTAAATGCTCTAGCATATATGAAGTAAGGGTTACTACCAGATTTTGACTTCAGATTTGAAAATAATTACTAGGTTTTTTACTGTTCTTTTGTTTCCAATTTCTGCTATGTAGCTTGAACTCACTTCATCTCCTACCGAGGCTTCCAGCCCCACAACTCACGTTGTCCAGTATCTCACCAGCAGCGCAACGTTAATTAATCCAGCTAGCAAAAAATTAACCGTCAAGCTCAACGATTAACAGTCCTTCGCCGTCGCCGCTTCCAGAATAGCTGTGCTAATTGTCGCCTTAAATTAACCAACCATTGACCGACCCAATGCTGCAACACCCGCCAGCGATGGCGTAGGGTTGGCAATCGCTGGAGATAAACGAATTGTCTAATCATACCAGCCAAACGACCGCTTATCTTTAGGGCAAAACTGGACACCACCGCCTCCCCTTTGCCCAACGTCAACATTTCTCCGAGATGTAAATAGCGGAACGGCTTTAA
>CAZNNK010000497.1:0-5523 GCA_964574085.1 uncultured Coleofasciculus sp. | reverse complement strand
CAGGCTTTGCATCTTGCTCGCTACTAATACCCAATTTAAATGCATGACAGCTTAGGCAATAGTGGAACCGATAATATCGTGTCCCTACAGGTAGCTTGAAGCGCCCAAAAACAGTAGGGGCGCACGTCAGTGCGCCCGATTTATCGCAGAAGGCAAGGAATTTTATTCGTGAGTTGCTTAAACCGTCGCTTCTTCCAGCATCAACTTAGACCGTTTTAGCTTTTCCGGAACTGGAATCGGATAATCTCCAGTAAAACACGCCGAACAGAACGTATTCGCATTATCTTGAGTCGCCAGCATCATCCCTTGCCAACTCACATACGCCAGAGAATCCACGCCAATTTGGTCTGCAATTTCCTCAACCGACTTGGTTGCGGCGATAAGCTGCTCTTGAGAATCGGTATCAATCCCATAGAAACAGGGATGAGTCACTGGGGGTGCAGAAACCCGCATGTGAACCTCAGCCGCCCCGGCATCCCGTAACGCTTTGACAATCTTCCGACTCGTGGTTCCCCGGACAATCGAATCGTCCACAATAATCACTCGCTTACCCGTAAGCACATCTTTCAAGGGATTCAGTTTCATCCGAATCCCCGACTCTCGCATACTCTGCGTCGGTTGGATAAACGTGCGCCCCACATAGCGATTTTTAATCAACCCTTCCGCGTAGGGAATTCCCGACTCTTGGGAAAAGCCGATCGCTGCTGGAACCCCCGAATCCGGTACCGCAATCACAATATCAGCGTCTGTCGGTGTCTCTTTTGCCAGTTGACGCCCCAAGCGTAGCCGATAGCTGTAGATGGTTTCATCCTGCATCACGCTATCCGGGCGGGCAAAATAAATCATTTCAAATATACACAACTTGCGTTGGGGTTTTTGACTCCAGTGGAATGACGCCATCCCAGCTTCGGTAATCCAAACCAATTCTCCCGGTTCGACATCCCGCAGGTATTCTGCCCCAATAATATCTAACCCACAGGTTTCTGAGGCGAGGACATAACGCACCGGATTTGTGCCTAAGGTGCCAATCACTAAGGGACGAACCCCATGGGGATCACGCACCCCCATCACCCCTTCCGGCGTACCAATCACCAAACTATAGGCACCTTGGCAGAGGTTAAACGCACTAATCGCCGCGTCTAACCAATCCTTGCCTTGGTCTACTTCCGCACCGATCGCGATCGCAATCATCTCTGAATCCGTCGTGGTCAAAAATTCATCATAATTGCGGTTCTCTAAATGGGTTCGCAACTCCGGGGCATTGACTAAATTACCATTATGTGCTAAAGCCAAAGACCCTAAGCGGGTATTCACCACAGCAGGTTGGGCATTGACCACCCGACTCGACCCAGTTGTCGAGTAACGGGTATGACCCACCGCGATTGTTCCGGGCATTTGGTTCAAAATATCTTCGTTAAAGACTTGGGAAACAAGTCCCATATTCTTATAGAGATGCACCTGTTCTCCCTCAAAGGTGGCAATCCCCGCTGATTCTTGACCCCGATGTTGCAGGGCAAACAGACCAAAGTACGTTAGCTTGGCGACATCTTCGTCTGGTGCATAGATACCAAAAACCCCGCAAGCTTCTTCAGGTTTGTCGGGGCGTTGGCTGATAATCTGATCAGATTCAGCAGAATTGGGATTAGAGGAGTGGGGTGGCTGGAGAATCATGGGTATTAGCTTACTCCTGATAGTGGCAGTCCGTTCGACTTGATATTAATGCAAATCAATCGGGAATCGTTAAGTTTAATTAACGATTCCTTAACAATATCATTAATTTGGGAATCATGGATCATGCCTCATTGATCATTCGTCAGCCGCGACTGGCTCAACACGACTATAAGCGACGTTCTAGGGCGCCAAAAAAGCGATCGCTCATATCTGCGATCGTAGCGTTGATTAAGGGAAGATGATCATTAATCGAAATTTTTAATCCTTCCGAGAGAGATTTAACCGTCCCCAACCCTGGGCAGCTACCGTAGGGTGGGTTTCGACTTCGCCAGGGCCCACCAGCATACCAGTTAGTAGCATTCAGCTTAAGCTTGTTGAACAGCTATGACTCAACAGGGCTACAAGCGACGTTCCAGGGCGTTAAAAAAGCGATCGCTCATCTCTATGATCGTAGCGTTGATTAAGGGAGGATGATCATTCATTGAAATTTTTAATCCTTCCAATAGAGGTTTAACCGTCCCCAACCGTTGCCAATCCTGGGCAGATTCTCCTAGACACTCCCTCAGGAAAGCTTCCCAATTAGCCTGGGCTTCCGGCTTCACCGACACCAGAATCCGACTGGCGCTTTCACCAAATAAAATCTCATCCCAACGCCGTTCCACAGACGCCTGCGTCAATCCTAAGTCAATCTCAGCCCCCAATCCGCCAGAAATACAACATTCCGCCAGCGCCACGGCTAATCCGCCCTCGTCACAGTCATGGGCTGAATTCAGGAAACTGCGACGAATGCCTTCACGACAAGCCGTTTGCACCCGACGTTCTAACTCAAAACCCACAATTGGGGGTTTTCCCGCCACCACCCCATGAATCGCGGCTAAATATTCTGAACCCCCTAACGTGAGATGAGGCGTAGTAACCGCTAGCGGTAATCCTAATAAGTAAATTAAATCCCCGTCACGCTGCCATCCTTGAGAACAAATCTGACTTAAATCCGGAATCGCCCCCACCATGCCAATTACCGGAGTCGGATAAATCGGTTGGGGATTTCCCTGACTATCCAAGGTTTCGTTATACAGCGAGACATTTCCCCCCGTCACAGGCGTTGCTAACTCGGTACAAGCCTCGGCGATACCCTGACAAGCCGATGCCAGTTGCCAGTATCCTATCGGCTTTTCCGGTGACCCAAAATTCAGATTATCGGTTACGGCGACAGGTTCTGCCCCCACACAGCTTAAATTGCGGGCGGCTTCGGCTACGACTACCTTTGCGCCTTCGTAGGGGTCAAGATAGATATAGCGAGAATTACAATCTACCGTAGCCGCGACACCCGATTGGGCATTGCGCCCCGATTCCGGGGGACGTAAGCGGATGATTGCCGCATCTGCACCACCGGGAAGCATGACCGTGTTATTTTGCACCTGATGGTCATACTGGCGATAGACCCAGCGTTTTGAGGCAATGGTTGGTGTATCTAAGAGTTGGAGGAGAATATCTGTCCAAGATTTAGTCTCACCCGAAGCTTCGATTCCGGTACGAGTACAACTCGGTAATGACTCAACCGTCCATTGCCAAGCCTCTTTTGCATACTCTGGCGCTTCGGTCAACATGTCCCGATAATAAATCGGCGTATTATCCGATAACGCCGTCGCTGGGATTTCCGCCGCCACTCCCCCTTGAAACAGAATCCGCACAATTGGTTCTTCAATCACCGTACCCGCGACAACCGCATGAAGTTCCCAACGGTGGAAAATATCAATTAACTCCTGTTCTCGTCCCTTCTGTGCCACAAACAGCATCCGTTCCTGGGATTCCGAGAGTAAATATTCATAGGGAACCATCCCGGTTTCGCGGATAGGGATTAAATCCAAATCCAACTCAATTCCCACGCCTCCTTTCGCCGCCATTTCCGAGGTGGAACAAGTAATCCCCGCCGCCCCCATATCTTGTGCCGCGACTACCGCCCCAGTTTTAAAGGCTTCTAGACAGGCTTCAATCAGGCATTTTTCCAAGAAGGGGTCACCCACTTGTACCGCTGGGCGGTCATCCATGGATTTATCGGTGAGTTCGGCACTGGCAAAACTCGCACCCCCCATCCCATCACGCCCCGTTGTAGACCCCACATACAGCACCGGATTGCCAATCCCTGACGCCCCCGATTTGACAATTTCTGGCGTTTCCATCAATCCCAGCGCCATCACATTGACGAGGGGATTCCCAGTATAGGCGGGGTCAAAGTACACTTCACCGCCAACCGTAGGGACACCAACGGAGTTACCATACCCAGAAATACCCGCCACAACCCCAGAAAATAAGCGCCGGGTGCGGGGATTATCCAGGGAACCGAAGCGCAGGGAATTCAAAACGGCAATGGGACGCGCCCCCATCGTAAAGATATCCCGCAGTATTCCGCCCACGCCTGTAGCGGCACCTTGATAGGGTTCTACTGCTGAGGGGTGGTTATGGGATTCAATTTTAAACGCCAGTTGGAGTCCGTCGCCCAAGTTGACCACACCCGCATTTTCCCCAGGACCAACAAGGATTCGTTTCCCGGTGGTAGGGAATTGTTTGAGGAGGGGGCGGGAGTTCTTGTAGCAGCAATGTTCGGACCACATGACGCCGAACATCCCCAGTTCAGCTTTATTGGGATGACGCCCTAGACGTTTAACAATTTCCGCGTATTCGTCCGGTTTGAGTCCTTCAGCGGTGATTTCTTCGGGGGAAAAGGGGGCAGAGGATAGAGTAGACATGGAACCCTTGTACAAATGGCACAGGGATAATTGTATCGGGTAACGGGCGTCTGGCTAAGGAGATTTCGGCTTGACTTCAAATTCCAATTTAGAACGGTAGAAGCACACATCGAATTCTAGAAAAAAGTTGGTCTGACCCAAAATCAATGGTGTGTTTGGACGCTGCACTCATGCAAACAGCAATTCAGTTGGCGGACAGTCTGCGATTTGGGCGATCGCAGAAAACGGCATCGCTGGCTGATTGCTGAGATTACCCGCTAACTGAATAATAGCTTTGCGATCGTCCCAAATTTCCCCTAATTGAAGACCGAGTTCAAAAGGTAAGACATTCACTGTAGCACCGCTATCCACTAGCCCAATTGCTTCAACGGTTTGGTCTTCCCGATGTAGCAGTAGCGGCAGTCTGGGTAGGCTGTCAAACTCATTTTGAGTTGGGCTAGTGGTTGAATATTTAAACCACATATATTACTGCTGACTTGCATCTGAGCGTTTGAAGGCTTCCATTAAAACTGCGCCTGCCCCAAAGCAATTGTATGGGGTTGGCAAGTCATAAGTTTTAAAGGGTTCCAACGGTGAAATATCCTCAGCCGTCTCCAAGTCTTCAGCCAAAATTCGGATCAGTTTGAGCTTTTCCGTTGGGGTGAGTCGCCGTACAGCAGGAAGCACCTCAGCGAGTGACATAATTCACGTTCCCAAATCGAAATAGTTTACACCGACAGCTTACTCGATGCCAGCCTGATCAGGTTCAGCCTCAGCAACTTAGATTCGGCGGATTTTAAGGAGCTACAATGTCATTCAGGACAATTAGGGGCAGATTGGCAACGCGGCGGAAACCATAATCATTGGTTAAAAAAATACTACAGTTATGAGTTATCGCTGTTGCTGCATGAATAGCGTCTGGCGTTTTTAAGTTTTTCTGGGCACGCATTTGTGCCGCCTCTCTCAAAATCACTCTTGTAATTGGCATCAGTTGCATTTCTGTAGACATAAGCAGCGTTTCATAAGCATTAATAAGAACAAAGTTAGCATTTTTCAAAGGAGCAACTAAAGTTTCTAATAATGCCAGTTCACTGCTAATAAGTTGAATCTCATCCGTTGCAGAACG
>CAZNNK010000496.1:0-5527 GCA_964574085.1 uncultured Coleofasciculus sp. | reverse complement strand
TGACCCACTCGCAGAACCGATCCCACAAGGATGCGGATTCGCGACGTTGTAATGTAGTTGTCATGGTTCGGATGATTGCTATCGACTTGTTAGGTCAATGAATGATTATGTTTATAACTATAGGGAAATAGTTAAGGTTTGTAAAGGAAATAAATATTAGCGTTCCTGACTGCATCGATAAGTTTTAATTATAAATTGGGCGATCGCTCTCCTGTTTTTTAAGAGTGCGATCGCCTGTAATATTCTCCCTGTAAGGAATAACGGATCAGTTTTACTCGTTGGTTACTGATCTCAAACTGGGTGTGACACCTCAGCGTCCTAAAAGCGATTATGAGAGTAGTAGATGTACCTTTAGGACTAGAGAGAGAGTTGCATGAGAGAGTGGCTCTCTTATTTCTTTTTCAGATTTTCTTATGCTACCAATGTAGCAATTTTTGTTTGAGTTATAGCAGGTGAAAAGCCCCAGCTATCCGATGGCTGGGGGATGCCTTGTTGGGTAATGGGTAAGTGAGTTAATTTGTCAAGATTACCGTGATAGGAATTTTGGGCACGAGAAAGGGTAGTGGCGTGGCACAGCAAAAATTGTGGAATAGCTTTTACAGGTTTAATGGACGCACGTCGGGGATGGGCGCACGTCGGGGATGGGCGCACGTCGGGGATGGGCGCACGTCGGTGCGCCCCTACGGTTTCTTGTTTAGGGGTGCCACGCGACTGTATGAATGGTTGTATTGTTTGTAAAGAAGTAGTGCAGTGAACTACCTACACCAAGCTAACGCTATGGTGTAGGCTTCGCGTCTCATTCACCGAAGCCGCTATACCCGAAAGCATATTGGTCTTACTCAGCGTCTCTGGTTAGAATCCAACCTTTATCTCCTCTCAGGGAGAACCCGCGCAGCCGCCCTGGTTCCCAAGGCAGAATGAAAGTTTTTGCCGCTTGGTTTTCGCGGTTTGCGGCTAGAAATTCTAGCCTAATTCCGCTTACTATAACATATCAAGTAATTGATGAGTCTAGTCTGAAAAGCATAAGTTTATAAAAACAAGTTTTGTCACAAGGCGCGATTCATCTCGCCGCCAAATCGTAGATTATGCCGGGAGACTTCTCGCACAATCAAGTTAACTTTCACGCAACAAAGTGCAGGAACCTAAAGAACCCGTTCAAGAAGTCCACGCCGCTGTTAACCCAGAAGGGTGCAAGGCTCTGGAAAAGAGGCTGAAGAAGATGGGACTTGCTATTGATTTGGTTGAAGCAGTGAATACGGGTAGACGAGAATTACCCTATGACTGCATTTTTGAAGGGGAAGACGCTGACTCTCAAGCCGATCGCTTTAGTTCACCGCACGAGAAAAGTAATTGAAATGCCGTACAGATATTACGAAGCGACTCATCACGAATTGAACCCCAAACTTGGAGAATATACTCGTCTGGAATGGGCTGAGGGAGTTCCGGTTAGGGGTGAGCGGGTATCCCTGGGGGGCGATCGCCTCTGGGAGGTTGTAGCGGTTGATGAGTTTCGGTTGGAGGAACAAACTCAACCGGAGTTTGAGGCAGATCCGGTTGTATTTATTAACCACTGCGCTTTGAAAGGGGAAGAGTTACCGGAGCGATCGCGTTGGGTGCGGATTGGGATGTTTAAGGAGAATCCTCTGACTATTCTGCAAGTTTTTGTTTCTGAACACAGAGAGCTGGTTCAAAGTTCCATCCATTTCTACGGTAAGAAAGTCAGGGTGGGGGCTTATTTAAGGGAGTACGATTATTCAAAGCGGGAGTTTATTAAACTGCCTTGGCGAGTGTCGCGTATCGATAGTTATTTGCCAGAGCCGAATCAAAACCCTCATTACTGTTATGCGGCGGTTCATATTGCACATTGCGTGAGGGTACGACAGGTTGACAGCAATCATCAGAAAGATAACCAATTTTTAGCTGCACCGACGATTCAATAATAATGTAGATGTAGGGTGGGTTTCGACTTCGCCAGGACCCACCAGATACCTGTTATCTGATTGAATGAGATGCGTTACGCTTCACTAACGCATCCTACAAACTACTACCAACGTCATTGCGATCGCGCTCCTCAAGCCAATTCAATACGCAACCGTTTACCAACAGCTTTAGCGGCATTCACCATAGTGTTAAGCGTTACAGATGTATTTTCTGGATCGAGGAATCTGTCGAGGGATGCACGACTTGTGTGCATCTGTTGAGCCATTTCTGTTTTTGTGATTCCTTGCTCTTGCATTGCTTGAGAAACTTGCCAAGCGAGAACCCGCTTAAGTGCAATTGCTTCTACCTCGTCAAGTATTCCGTCTTCTTCGAGGAGATTGTCAAGTGAAGAACCGATATAAGGATTGGTAGTCATTCTCTGTCCTCTAAGTCTCGCTTCCGAGATAAAGCTAGGTCTAAGTCTGTCTTGGGCGTTTTCTGCGTTTTCTTAATAAATCCATGAAGCAAAATTAATCGGTCTTCGTAAAAGCAGAAGATGACACGAGCGATTCCATCAGGTAAATTAGTGCGAACTTCAAACAATCCTTTCCCTAGTGGTTTACAAGTTGGCATACCGATGGGCCAGCCGTACTCAACGGTTTTGATATCGGTGCCAATTAAATAACGTTCATTTTTCCCCAGGTTTTTTAACCAGTCACGAACTGGTTCATTACCAGCTTCGTTTCTATAAAACCTTGCAGGAACTCTTTTTTCTGTCATTCCTTGTCGAGTGTACCATTTTTGGTACGAAGCGTCAATGGGAATTGTAGCAGCTCAACTTAGCCAGTCGAAAGGTTGACAGCAATCATCAGAAAGATAACCAAATTTTAGCCGCACCGACGATTCAATGATGATGTAGATGTAGGGTGGGTTTCGACTTCGCAAAGACCCACCAGATGCCTGTTATCTGATTGAATGAGATGCGTTACGCTTCGCTAACGCATCCTACAAACTATTAGAAATGCCGTACAGATAGGTTTTTGGCTGACATTGACGGATTCTTATTGAACCTTTACACAACTGTCAGCTTTATTCACGGCTGCTTCACCACAAATCCCCGTAAATCAGGTTAGGCTTCAGAAATAGTTCCATCAATAAAGAAGCTCCGGGGACTTAAGTCATTCATCCCCAAAGCCTTGAAATAATCGACATAAAATTCAATCTTGCTTCTTATTGTAGCTGGACTCCCAAAACAATTACTCCCATGGATGTGACAGTTCACTATACGGCACAAGGAGAGACAATTAATGAAACAAAATCTATTATTTTCATCAAAAATTTACACAAGATTCAGTTTTCTTTACTGTAAGTTTACCACAAAGGACGAATAGCTAGTTACCTTGAGAATAAGGAAATAAGCTTCCGCCAGAGAAAAATACAAGTCACTATTACTAGGTTCAATCTTCTCCCAAAATAAGGAGTAATCGACATGAAATTCAATTTAGCTCAAACCATCAACAAAACTCTGACTGTGGCTACCGTTGGTGCCGTTCTCAGTCTAGTCACACTCAACGCTAATCCAGTTAAAGCCGCAGGCGTTAAAGTCATTGACTTTTCTGAATTTGCGGTTGGTCAAAAAGTGACGGGTGAAACGACAAAATCCGCTACACTCTCGGTGTCGGGTCAGGGAGAAACTGGCAGCCCTCGTGATCTGATGATCTTTGATACCTTTTGCGGTGGGGGGTCGGCTACGGCTAGTGACTGCTCAGGCGGAGATGATGACTTATTCTTCCCCTCTTCAGAGTTTAACTTTGGGAATGCCCTAATTATCAGTGAAGATAATGACTCGACTGACCCAGATGATTCCCGTCATGGTGGTACAATTTCTTTTAACTTTAATCGCCTAGTTCGTCTCGAACAATTTGGACTTCTAGACATTGATGAAAGTAACAATGTTGAAATCACCACCTTTGCGGATACGGCAGGAACTCAGCAAATCCAGCAATTTTCGGTTCAGGGTGCAGGTGACAACGAAACTCAAACCGTAACCGGTTTTAACAACACCCTGGTTCAGCGTTTAGATGTATATCTCCCTGGTAGTGGCGCTGTTGATAATATTGCATACGAACCTGTACCCGAACCTCTGACTATTCTGGGTTCAGCGACAGCCCTAGGTATGGGTGGATTGCTGAAGCGACAGCATTCTAGAGGGCGCAAAAACGCCAAGCAAAAGGAGTGAACTACTCAGGCTTACTTCGTTGAAGCCTGAGCTTCTGACTTCACTGGGGATTGCGTCAGCTTGGGCTTACGTCCAAGCTTCGGTCTCACATCCCCTCCATCAGCAGCAGTCCCAGTCCCTGAGACCGATAGGATTCTGATGCCTTCTGCTCTGATATTTGTTGAAGCGTTACCATCTCTATCATGATGAGTGCCGCAGCTAGGACAAGTCCAAGTCCTAACCTCTAAGGGCATCTCGTCTACCTGATAATGGCAGTTTGAGCAGAGTTTTGAACTAGGAAACCATCGGTCAATTTCTACCAATACTTTACCCTCAAATTCAAGCTTGTACGATAGAAAATTGACAAACATTCCCCAGCCTACATCAGAAATAGATGCAGCCAGTTTGTGGTTCCGAACCATGCCCTTAGTATTTAGGCTTTCGACTACGATGACTTGATTATCGTCAACAAGCTTTCTGGATAGCTTATGCAAGTAGTCTTGACGGACATTACTAACTCGCTCGTGAACCCTAGCTACCAGTTTCCTGGCTTTATCTCGTGACTTGCTTCCTTTCTCTTTTCTGTCTAATTTCCGTTGCTTGCGCTTGAGGTTACGCTCATGTTTGGCTAAATGTTTTGGATTAGCGTATTTAGAGGTTTTGACCCCATCATTGACAATAGCAAAGTCCTTTAACCCCAAATCAATTCCAGCCACTTTACCATTAGTATTGCTTGGCGGGTTATCCCCTTCTACCTCAGTCAAGACGGATGCATAGTATTTACCCGATGGGGTCATGCTGATTGTTACTGTCTTAATAGTCCCTTCAATTGGTCGGTGTATTTTGGCTTTCACTATGCCAACACGACCCGGAAATTTGAGGGAACTATCAACAACCTTAACCTTTTGAGGATACTGAATAGATTGCCTATTCCTTTTAGCCTTGAACCTAGGATACCTGGTCCCACCATTGAAAAAGTTTTTATAGGCAGTTACTAGGTTAAGTGTAGTAGCCTGCAACACTTGAGAGTAGCACTCAGATAACCATTCAGTTTCCTCCTGTTTTTTGAGCTTAGGTAAAAAGGCATTCAATGCAGACTGACTCAAGCCCTTACCTGTCGCCTTGTAAGTTTCAATGCACAAATTAAGCGCATGATTCCACCACCAACGGCTACAGCCAAAGTGTTGGGCTAGTATCACTTGTTGTTCAGTTGTCGGATATAACCTCACTTTGACGGCTTGATGTCGCATCGTTTTCACCCCCTGTTATCACTATATACTATTTTCAGTAATCAAATCAGGAGAATTTGAAAATTTCGTTCCTCAATTTTCCGCTGTCCATCCTCACGATGGCATCGTTGAGGGTGAGGACTTCCGCGCCTGCGTTAAA
>CAZNNK010000495.1:0-5540 GCA_964574085.1 uncultured Coleofasciculus sp. | reverse complement strand
GCTGTGGGTAATCCCCAGTCAGCAAAGGTTTGTCCTAAACGACGTTGCTTGAGATTTAATGCCCGTTCACTTTCAACTTTTGCCCAAGAGGTTCCCCCTGCACCCGCAACATCAATGGCGCTAACACCCGCGTCCAGTAGTTTCTGTGTCATGGGGGCTGAGATGCCATTACCGACTTCTTTGGCAATTACAGGTACAGGTAATTTGCAGCACAATTTGTGTATTTTGTCAAGTAAACCCCGAAAATTGGTGTCCCCGTTTGTCTGAATACATTCCTGTAAAGGATTAAGGTGCAAAATTAAGGCATCGGCGGCTAACAGTTCTACCACGCGCAAGCATTCATCCAAGCCATAACTGTAATTCAGTTGCACCGCGCCCAGATTCGCCAATAATAGAATATCCGGTGCAAGCGATCGCACGGCAAACGTATCCGCCACTTGCGGATTCTCCACCGCGACCCGCTGGGAACCTACACCCATGGCTAATTTGTACGTTTGGGCGATTTCAGCAAGGCGAAAATTAATCGTTTGCGCCTGTTGGGTTCCCCCAGTCATAGAGGATATGAGTAAGGGTGCGCCTAAGGCTTTACCTAGAAATTGGGTAGAGATATCAATCTCATGGCGGTTGATTTCTGGTAAACAACAGTGGGTAAAGCGATAGCGTTCTAATCCATTGGTGATTTGATTAAACTGGACATCTTCATTGAGACAAATTCTGATGTGATCGGCTTTGCGGGTTTGGGTTTCTGTCATCGAAAATTAGGGGTGGTAAGTTCTGCCTTCTTGCACTAGAATACTTTGATTAGCTCTACCGCATCTCGTCCATCAACATCCTGTAGGTAAACCTTGACTTGTTCATCTCTAGAGGTGGGTAGCTGTCTCCCGGTAAAGTCGGGACATATCGGTAACTCCCGATGTCCGCGATCAACCAGAACTAATAACTGAATCACTTCAGGTCTACCGTATTCATTCACCGCATTGAGGGCGGCGCGAATCGTGCGCCCACTAAAGATAACATCATCGACCAATACCACAATTTTGCCCGAAAGATCACAGGAAATCTCGGTTTTCGCTGGAGTACGAACGCCAATCTGATCCAAATCATCGCGGTAGAACGTAATATCGATCGCGCCTACTGCTACCGATTCCTGTTCTAACATTTCAATTTGTCGTCCTAGCAGTTTTGCCAGGGGAACTCCGCGAGTATAAATGCCTAAAAGGACAAGTTTTGACACATCTCCGGCGCGTTCAATCACCTCCGATGCCAAACGTGTTACCGTGCGGCGCAGTTCTGCGGGGGAGAGAATTTCAATAGTTTGAGTTGGCATTCTCGTTGCTGGTTTGATGGCGGATGGGATAGGACTAGGGGAGAGAATTAGGGATATTGTCTAGAGGGAGTGGCTAACTGTTCACGGCATATAGTTTGGAGTAGGGGCGGGTTTAGGGACTAATATAAATTGTCTTTCCTAGTTGGGTTGCAAAACCCGCCCTTTGTTTAAGTTTGGAGTTTTGAGGTATGACCCTTCGCTGCGCTAGTGGAGAATCGAGTTTTGATGCCCTATATATAAGGATGGGAATCAATGAGAAAACTCCAGGATGGCGATCGCGATGACCAGCCAAATCAAACAGCAGTATCGGGTCAACTGTAACCCTTGGTCAATTTTGGTCGGTGTAATTGGATCAACCGGATCACCTAAAAGAGGTTTATATTTGGCAACGCCTTGATACCAGTTGGTTCCCCCCAATTGTACGCCCAGAATAGCCGCATAAGCACATTCACTCCAACCTGAATTGGGGCTAGGATCGCTCATTGCATCTCGGTCGCATAAACTCCACACTTTTTCAGGTTTTCCTGACCAAAGGGCTAAGGTTATGACCGTTAGCCGACAGGGGAACCAGGTTAAGTAATCCTCAAGTTTAGCACTGAACCAGCCTAAATCTGTGTAAGGTTCGCGTCGATAACCAATCATTGAATCCAGCGTACTAGCTGCTTTATAGGCTAAAGCCAAGGGAACGCTACCCACTGCCGGAAAAAATGCGCCAATAATAGCATAAAATAAGGGGGCTGTAACACCATCCGTGGCATTTTCTGCCACAGTCTCGAGAACCGCCCGAAACATTTCCGGTGCTGTCAGTTTTTCTGTATCTCGACCCACATATTGACGCAAACGAGAACGCGCTTGCTCTAACTCTCCATTAGTTAGCGGTTCTACCACATCATCAGCCGCGTTTCGTAAACTGCGACCCGCAAAACAGCTTGCCAACAGAATACTTTCCACCCCAATCCCTACCCAAGGATGAAGCCAGTTTGCTACCAACACGATGAACCAGCCTGCCATGCCACTACCGATAATTAATCCTAACCCCAATCCAATTCCGGCGAGGCGGCGTTCCCAGGAACGATAAAGATTATGAATCATCCATTGACTGAAGTGAGAAACCAGCCAACCCATGACCTGGACGGGATGAAGCCAACCCCAAGGATCACCTATCCAGTAATCTAGGCTGGCGGCAAGTAATAAAACAATGGCACTTCTAGTCAATGGAGTCGCCTTTGAGCGTATCTATATTCTCTTCCCAATTCGCACCATCAAAGGACACTCTGGCAAATCGAGACAGTACATCATCATCGAGACAACGTAGGTTAACATCAATCGACTGGGGATGAGAACGTGGGCGATAAAAGGGGTGAATCCCACAAATACGGCAGAATGTATGTTTAGCGGTATGGGTATTAAATGTATAAGTTGTTAAAACATCACCACCCCTTAATAGGGTAAACCGTTCTGGGGGGACAATGAGGTGGATGAAGCCTTTTTTGCGACAAATTGAGCAATTGCAATCGATTGCCTCGTGGTGGTCAACGGTCACACGGAAACGGACAGCACCGCAGTGACAGCCTCCATGATAGGTAATCGGTTGATTCATATTGGTGATTCCCGATCAAAGTTTCTATTAAATCACAAAATTGGTTTGTTCTCCTTGAGCCGCTTGCCAACTCCGAGCATCATAGTAAAGATCGGCAAGGGTTATGCTATATAGTGCCTCTTTCAGCTTTTCGTGCAGTCGATGCCACAAGGTTAAAGTTACCCAGTCTTCGGCTTGAGTCGCATCTGCCCTGTGGTGGTGTAACGGTTCGATTGTTTCGCCAACGGCGGCTAAAATCTGACCCAGAGAAATTTTTGAAGGGTCGCGAGCTAATTGATAGCCACCTTGAGAACCCCGTACTGAATTGACTAAATTAGCACGACGCATTTCAATCAGTAGTTTCTCTAAATAGGGTGCAGGTAGATCTTGGCGCTGGGCAATCATTTTCACGGATGTTGGTCCATAACCGGGCTGTAGGCTGAGATCAAGCAGCGCTTTGACACTATAATGTCCGCGAGTTGTCAACTTCATAGGGATTGTAATCTCTCCTAGCTTGGAGTTGGTTTGAAGCTGGAGTCTACTTCAGCCAGTTTCAGGTTGGGTTGTACAGGGTTAAGAGTTGAACGGGTTTTATTGCCGTCCCCGTAAGGTTGTACTGTCAACTATAACCTGACGAGTTTTTCCTGAAGCCTGATAACGCCTCCCATCAATCCTGAGTTTTGCCAGTCATGGGTTTTTGTTGCTGACTCGATCAACTAGAAACGCCCCAGCTTATCGCCTTGTATCCATTACTGACACCTGCTCTAGTCAGGCGTTGATTTGTTACAAAGATAAATTCAACAAATATAAGCAACCAAGTTGACAGTATGCGTGTAATATAGTTTTATAGAGGGTGATATAAGACCAAGATTTTGTTATCTTGGTTATGTATCAGTATAGCGAAATCGCTATCCGAGACCTCACTGTTTAGGTTTAGATTCAAGTTGATGGCTAAAAAGAAAAAAATGGAGTCCAAGATGGAACCCTTAGAGGGTCAAGCACTGCTTGAGAAAGTTAGAGAGCTAGGTAACCTCAGCAAAGAAGAAAAAGCGAGAGCCTGCGGCTACTACACCGTGACGAAGAACGATGTAGAGCGCGTCAATATGATGAAATTCCTCAATGCGTTAATTGACGCTGAGGGTATTGAATTAGATAGCAAAGCCAATGGCAATGGACGTGGGGGTAGGAGTGCGAGCTATCGCATCTCTGTGCAATCTAACGGTAATCTGCTTATTGGTTCTGCTTATACGAAACAGATGGGTTTACAACCGGGGGATGAATTTGAAATCACCTTAGGTCGTAAACACATTCATCTCAAGCAACTTGGCGCAGAAGATGAGATTGATGAGTAAGGATCAGGCGAGGGCTAAGGAAAAGCCTAGAGCCTAAAGATGCTGACTGTTTATCAATACTTCAATTATCTTGAGTCACAGTAGCGACAACGGATAAGTCCGCGTCCCAATCATCAGGTTGGGCGATAGGATTTTTAGTGGAGTTGGCAAAAAATACCCCCGTTAGAATCTGGATGATTCAACGGGGGATACATGGCTGGTATAAACGGCTTAACTTGCCATGAATTAAAAGGGTCAAGACACAACCCAATGGGGAGAAGTCATCAACAATAACAGAGACACATACATTCCCCAAAACAAAATGAAAATAAATTGTAGGTCGCGTCGAGCCACAAGGATAGCCGCGATCGCGAAGGTTAAGGCGACTGAGCTAGAAACGACAAGTACAACGTTTTCAGAGGCGGCGAGTAGGAAATAAAGAGTAGCCGCGATCGCTCCTAAGCTCATAACACCCAATCCCAAGACCCAGAGACGAGGATAGGACTGAGAGCGGGGCGAATTCCACACCGCAGCGAGTTGAGCACCACCAGCTAGGGCTAAAGCCGGGTAGATGGGCAAACTATACCCTGGTAAGGGAGACCCGATCAGACAAACAGCTCCCCCATAAACAATCGTCCAAACCAATACGAATTTTGCCCAGCCCCAATTACGATGAGTCCACGCCAATCCTAATCCATAAGACCAAAACAGTAACCAGGGAACCGAAAATTTTAAGAAGTCCCAGAGGTAATCGTCATAGCCAGCCAGAGTTTTCTTAATCTCTAAGGAATGCCAAAACGGTTGTAGTGATGCTTGGATCAGATGGGCAGTGAGAAACCCTTGCCCATCAATCCAGGGGAGAGTATACCAAACCAATCCGGGTATGAGACCTAAAACCCAACCCAACCACCAATAGCTGGATCTGAGCAATCTCGGCGTATCCCAGGCAATAAAAATCAAACCAATCGCCAGCAAAAGACACCCCAATCCAATGCCTTGAGTCAGGCAAATTAACGCCAAGCCAAAACCGGCTGCCAAAGCCCAACGAAAATCACGGCGCGATCGCAACAGACAAAACATCATCAGCATGACAAAGCATAACACCGTACTATCGGCGATCGCCAGACGTCCATACTGCACAATCGGTAATACAGTTAAATAAATGAAGCTGGAAAAAAGCGCATTTTGGCGGGATGGGAAAATTTCTCGACCGATTCCATAGAACAGGGGAACAGACAGGGTACTCAGAATCGCCGTGGGTAAGCGGGTGATCCAGGTGCTATCATTCCCCGTCTTATAAGCC